>JAQCMX010000008.1 GCA_028274885.1 Haloarculaceae archaeon | reverse complement strand
TTATCGTGCATCATCTTGGTCGTGGGGGCCCCGACACGGGATTTTTCGTCCTTTTCGCGTGAGTCGAAGGCCCGCCATTCCGGTCCAGGGTCGATCTCGTCTTCCTCGACGACGAGTCCACACTCCCCACAGACAGTCTCACCGTGTTCGTCGTCCACAACAAGCGTTCCGCCACACTCCGGACACTCAAGTCTCTCCTCGGCGTCTGTGCGCTCGGACTCTTCGCTTTCGGTTTCGGTCTCGCGTGCGTACTCTCTGGTGGTGGTGTCAGTCATGATGGTACTCGGGATGTGATGGTACCCGAAGAACGTTTATCGGTAATATTATATTGGTTCTGTTCCTTCTTAAATCTTCTGCCAGGAACACCGGGTTTCGAAACGCTTACTGCCAGCAAAACACTTCAGCTGATTATGAATGATTCTGTCGTCGACCCCAAGGATGTCGAGCACGTTGCGGAACTGGCACGCGTCGACCTCTCGGCGGCCGAGCGCGAGCGGTTCACCGGGCAGTTCGAGGAGATCCTCTCCTATTTCGAGGCGCTGGACGAGGTTCCTGAACTCGAAACGGACCCGGAACTGACAAACGTTCTGCGGGCAGACGAGGTCCGTGAGAGCCTCGATCAGGAGGAGGCACTGGCGAATGCACCGGACAGTGAGGACGGATATTTCAAAGGACCGCCAGTTTCGTAGTAAGCCATGACCTACAACGCCTACATAACCAAAGAGCAGATCACGGGCAGCTCCGAGGGGCCACTGGCAGGGAAGACAGTCGCAGTCAAGGACAACATCTCGACCGATGGCGTGCAAACGACCTGTGGTTCCGCCATGCTCGAGGGGTACATCCCACCCTACGACGCGACCGTTGTCGAACGACTCAAAGCCGCTGGCGCGACCATCCCTGGCAAGACGAACATGGACGAGTTCGGCATGGGCACGACCACCGAGACGTCGGCATTTGGAGCCGTCGAGAACCCGGCTGCGGAGGGACACGTGCCCGGTGGCTCGTCCGGCGGATCGGCTGCGGTCGTGGCTGCCGGCGACGCTGACCTCGCGCTTGGGACCGACACCGGTGGGTCGATCCGCTGTCCGGCCGCGTTCTGTGGCGTCGTCGGGATCAAACCCACATACGGCCTGGTGTCCCGATACGGGCTGATCGCGTATGCCAACAGCCTCGAACAGATCGGGCCGATCGCCCCCACGGTCGAAGCGGCAGCGGAACTGCTCGAAGTCATCGCCGGTCCCGACGAACGGGACGCAACGACCCAGGACGCAACCGTCCACGGGACCGAGTACGATTTCGCCGCCGCGGCCGACGGCGACATCGAGGGATTCGACATTGGCGTCCCCATCGAACTCGTCGAGGGGGCCGACGACGGGGTCGCCGAACAGTTCTGGGCGGCCATCGACGAACTGGAAACCATGGGTGCCAGCTACCACGAGGTCGAACTGCCAAGCGTCGAACACGCCGTCCAGGCCTACTACGTGATCGCCATGGGTGAGGCGTCCTCGAATCTCGCCCGGTTCGACGGCGTGGGCTACGGACAGTCCGGGGGCTACGAGGGTAACTGGAACGATACGTTTGCCCGCTCCCGGGAAGCCGGATTTGGCGAGGAGGTCAAGCGCCGTATCCTGCTTGGCACCTACGCGCTTTCGGCCGGCTATCAGGACAAGTACTACAGGAAAGCACAGGACGCCCGCGCCTGGGTCAAACGGGATTTCGACGAAGCGCTTGCCGAGGCGGACGTGCTCGCCTCGCCGACGATGCCCGTGTCCCCGTTCGAACGCGGTGAGAGCCTTGACGATCCGCTCAAGATGTATCTCGCTGACGCCAACACCACCCCGGTAAATCTGGCGAACCTGCCCGCGATTTCGGTTCCTGCCGGCGAGACCGACGACGGACTGCCGGTGGGTATCCAGTTTGTCGGTCCCGCATTCGGTGAGGAGACGATCATCCGCGCCGGCAGCGCTCTCGCCTGAGACAAATTTTCGACTGTCCCCAACTCAGTGAGGTATCGTCGGTTTATGTATCCATCTTCATAGTTCTCTGCATGACAGCCTCGCCGGCGTTCCGGTACAGCCACACCACACGTGACAACGTGCTCGTGCAGGACCTGTCAGACTGGTCGGGTCAAATCGATGGGATCGACCAGGTACAACAGGAGTGGTTGGATCTGGGACGCCCCTCCCCCGTGACGGCCGCCGTGACCGAGTTCGATCCGAACGTATTCACGGCAAGTACACAGCATCATCTGATCAGAGAGTGGAGCGAGAACGCAAACCAGGTCGACATCGAGAGAATCGGCTTTGTTGTCTCGCGAACCAGCAACCTGGACGGCGGTATGCCCGTCAACGTGCCCCAGGACGTTCGGCTGTTTGTCTCGCTCGACCGGGCACTTGAGTGGGCCAGAGACTGAGCGCGGTCGACACTGGTCGAACGCTTATCGGGGAGTGTAGGGTACGAACGCAAGCTATACCTGCAAACCGGACGAGTATGCTGGCGTGACAGTCGCCAGGGAACGCCTCGAACGCCTCCACCAACTGGCACGGGAGGCGACCGAAGCAGGTCACGAGGAGCGTGCACGCAGATATGTCCGCCGTGCGCGCCGGATCGCAGAGCGCAACCGGATCCGGTTGTCACGTCGTTTCGTCCGGTTTACGTGTCGTCGGTGCGACCGATATCTGCGCCCGGGCAGAACCGCACGAGTACGCCTCCAGAACGGCCACGTCGTCATCACCTGTGACTGTGGCCAACAGGCCAGATATCCGTACGATGACTGCTAGCGATTATTGCGGCAACTCTCAGATCAGGTGTCTCGAATTGGCTGTTTCACAGGCCGATTTACGAAACAGGCGACATTGCAGCGGGCAAGACTCCCAGTAATCAGTGTCAGTCGTCTGCCGCGGTCGGACTGGTGCCGTCTTCGGTCGCCGTGTGATCTGTGTTGATACTCGGCGGATATTTACCCCGGTCGAGTCGCAGGTCCGACTGTGGGCGCGCCATACATGTCAACGCGTACGCCTCCTTTTCCTCGTCGGTCAGTCCCCGGGCTGCTGGCTGTGTCACTTTCCCCTCGATTATCTCGGCAGAGCAGGCAAGACACATCCCCACACGACAGGAGTACTCCTGGGCGATACCCTCCTCGATACAGCGGCTGAGAATGGTCTCCTTGTCCGTGACCGTGATGGTCTCGCTCGTCCCGACAAATTCGACGGTGTATTCGGTCATGAAACTGGATACAACGGTCGGTAATAAAACTCTTTACGACGGAACCGGCCGAACACGGGCAACATAATTGGAAATTTATATAAAACAGTAGTGAATACTCACGGACAGAATAAAGAGTTTTGCCCTTCGGGCGACGACGAGCGAGCATGGCAACAGAGGAGAGTTCCCGGCCTGCGAGTGGCCTGGGTGGTCGACGCGAGTCGTGGGACGTACTGGTGGTCGGAGCAGGCACCGCGGGGTGTTATGCGGCCGCGACGGTCGCGCGCGCCGGCTATGACGTCGTCGTTCTCGAGCGCAAAGACGAGTCCGAGGCTGGCCACATCGCCTGTGGGGACGCGCTCAAGGGGGCGAGTAAGTTCCCGGAGACGATCCCACGCGAGCGACTCGAACCTGCCTTTACCAACACCGAGGTCGATCACGGACGGTTCGAGATCCCGCACCTCGATACCGTCCTGAACATCCCCGTTCCGGGGGAACTCGCGGTTATCGACCGCCTGGAGTACGGCCGGCGACTCATCGAGGCGGCGGGTGACGCTGGGGCCCACTTTCACTACGACACCGTCGTCAACGATGTCGTCCAGAACGGTGCTGTCGAAGGGGTTCAGGCGATCTCCCGTGGCGAACCGTTCACCTACGAAGCCGACGTGGTCATCGACGCCGCCGGCGCGTTGTCCCTGCTCCAGGACAAAGTCGAGTTCGACGGAACCAGCTTCGATACGAACGTCAACTACTCCCAGTTTTCCTCTGCCTACCGCGAAATCGTCACAGTCGAGGAGCCAGTAGAGTGGTCCGATGCTCTCGTGTTCAAGCCCACAGAGCGGGCTGCTGGCTATCTGTGGTATTTTCCCCGGACCAAAACGGAGATCAACGTCGGGCTGGGGTTCCAGATGACCGAGGAACCGATGCAGCTGGTCGAGGATCTCAAACGTGACCTCTCCGAACGCGAAGAGTTCGCGGATGCCGAGGTCGAAGACAAACTCGGCGCCGCTTTGCCGACGCGCCGGCCCTACGATTCGGCTGTCGCGCCGGGGTACATGGCGGTCGGGGACGCGGCCGCACACGTCAATCCCACGACCGGCGGCGGCATCGCCGGTGCTGCATACGCCGGCAAATACGCTGCCGAAGCCGCACTCGACGGGCTAGAGCAAGGCGACGTCAGCGAAGAGGTGCTCTGGAGCTACAATCAACAGGTCATGGACCACTTTGGCGGTCGCTACGCGGCGCTGGATGTCTACAACATCTATACAACAGCGTACGATGTTGACGATCTGATGGGTTTACTCTCGGCGCTTCCGGTCGCGAAGCTCTCGGAGGCGATCTACTCGGGATCGGCAAACATCGGCTGGTGGCTCAAACTCAAAACCGCTCTCAAGGCGCGTGGACATTGGGGGACTATCTACGATCTTTACCGCACGAAGAGTCTCGCCGACGAGTTACTCGCACACTACGAGGACTATCCCGACGACCCAAACGACTTCACAACCTGGCGGAACCGACGCGACGACATAATGGCGCAGGTGTACGAGGAGACCGGGGCCGAGCCGAAGTACTGACGGGACTGTCGGGATCGACTCGTTGGCTGGCTTCCTCCCACCGTCTGCCTGTCCGGGCGCCCTGCAAGCGGGGGCGGTCACAGCGGAGTCGGGACACATTTTTATTTCACGAGCAGTTATGTTAAGTACGTTCTGATGAGCGCTATTCCGTTTGTGGACTACTTCCATCAAGCACGCAGTAAACTCGGGCTTGCCGTTTCGGACGACCACCGACCGCATCTCGTCGCCCTGAGCTTTGCCGTTGGGATTTTCTGCACGACGCTTCCGAATCTCGGGATCAGTATACTCGTGCTTCTCTGGGCGAGCCGCCGGTTCGCCTGGGCACACACCCTCGCATTCCTGTCCGCGATTGCGATCATGAACCCCCTGGTCAAAGGGGCCGTGTACTCGGCCAGTTTCGTTCTCGGCGTCCGACTGCTCGGACCTGTTCCGGGCCTCGCAAACGCCGAAATCGGGCTCGATCTTGGCGTTGCAGCGTTTGGTCGCCTTCTCGTCGGGAACGTCATCCTGGCCGCCGGCTTCGCCCTCCTTGGTTACACCGTGACCTACACACTCGCCCGGGGGCTTCACAAGCGAAATGCTCCCGATCTGTCGGAATAAAGACGAGTGTCAAAAGCCAAATATTCAGTCCACAGACCGGACAGACGCTATGTGGCCCCGGGTTCGACGGTTTCGAGCAACCGTATCAGTGAATCTGAGAGCACTTCGACCCCGATCAGGAGCGAATCCTCATCGATATCGAAGGTTGCGGTGTGGTGGCCACCGGGATGATCAGTCCCGATCCCGACATAGCCGGCAATCCCGCCCTGTTTTTGGACGCGATTTAACAGATAGGTGGCGTCCTCGCTCCCGCCGAGTTCGTCGCGCCGGCGTACATTTTCCACCCGGTCGTTTGCCTCGCCAGCCGACGCGACCCTCCGGACGACCTGTTGGTCACTCCGTGCACTGGGTGCATCCGGCCCCTGGTCGATTGTCACGCGACAGTTGTGGACCTCACCTGCCCCCTCGATGACCCGGTAGGCCTCCTCACGCATGTACTCCATCAGCCCCGTGGTCTCACCACGGACCTCCCCCTCGATGAGTGCGTCCTCCGGGACGATGTTCGAGGCAGTCCCACCGGCAACCTTGCCGGCGTTGATACGCGTAGTGCCATCCTCGTGGCGTGGGATCCCGTACAGATTCTGGACGGCTGTGGCCATCGCCTGGACCGCGTTGTGACCTCTGTTGGGGTGGCCGCCCGCGTGAGCGCCTTCGCCCTCGAAGGTGGCCTCGAAACTGGTGATTGCAAGAAAGCCATCGATACCTGCGACGATTTCCCCTGTCGGATGGTCGAGTCCGACGTGGACTGCAATCAGCGCGTCCACATCGTCGAGATGGCCGCTCTGAGCCACCGGCTTGGCCCCGCCGATCCGTTCCTCGGCGGGCTGGAAAAGTACCTTCAGCGTCCCGTCGAACTCCGTATTGCCGAGCGCCTGGAGTACCCCCAGACCGATCGACGCGTGTGCGTCGTGGCCACAGGCGTGCATGTGTCCTTCGTTGACCGACCGGAACCCTTCGGCTGTAGGCACGTGATCGGGCTCGTCTGACTCCCGTCGCGGGAGCCCGTCGATATCGACCCTGAGCGCGACCGTCGGACCGGGTCCGCGATCGATTGTCGCCATCGCTCCGGTGTATCCGCCTGCGAGCCTGTCGAGAACTGCTCTGTCGGCGTCGGTCCCCCGGGCTCGATCGAGCCACCGGGTGAGTGTCTCGTCGTCTGGGACCGCCTCCCGTGTGTCGGTCGCAAGCATCTCCCGACCCACGAGGACGTCGTCCACCCCCATTGTTTCCAGTTCCTCGAGAATGCGTGCAGTGGTGTAAAACTCACACCAACCGGGTTCGGGACGGCGGTGCAGATCTCTGCGGATCGAGACCAGCCAGTCGTGGTCGACGGTCTGCTCCATATGTCGTCAGACACACTCGGGCCGGTTAATCGTAGTGGACGGGGTCTTCGGGGTGTCTGTCCCGCCCTCGATCACTCACCGGCCTGGCTGAACTGTTCGATGTCCGCACTCACGTGGATCCGATCCGGGTAGGACTGTTCGGTCACGTCACGGGCGAACTCGTCGTGTCCGACGATCTCGATGACGCGCGTGTAGACCGTGTAGTTCCAAGGCTCGAACGTCCCACAATCGGGCCCGGTCTTGTACTGCGGGACGGAAATCTTCACGGGTGGTTTCGGGTGCGGTCCACGGAGTTCGACCCCCTTGCGTTCAGCCCGGGATTTGAGATCCGCCACGACGGATTCCAGGAGCGACCCGTCACCGCTTTTGAGCGTGAGGCGGGTGACGAATGGCATAGACACTGCTACACGACGGGGCCCTTAATCTGTTCTCCTCTCGGACCACCCTTTAGACCGGGGGATCGCTCCGATATTCTCTTAACCAGGGGGTGAGTAAACATAATTTATGATTGAGGCCACGAGCGCGGGAGCTATCCTCTTTCGTAACACACGTGGCCGGCGCGAGTACCTGCTTTTGAAAAGCCGACCGGGTGACTGGGAGTTTCCCAAAGGCGGCGTCGAAGGGGACGAAGAACTCCAACAAACCGCAATCCGGGAGGTTGAAGAGGAGGCTGGTATCTCGGAGTTCCGGCTCTTGGATGGCTTTCGGGAAGACTACGACTACGTCTTCGAGGCAAAAGGAAACACGATCCACAAGACCGTCCATCTGTTCATCGCAAAGTCCTACGAGGCGTCCGCAGAACTGTCGGAGGAACACCGAGACATGCAGTGGCGCGACTACGAACAGGCGATCAACACTATCACGCAGGATGGGCCGCGGGAGATCCTGCGAAAGGCCGATGCCTTTCTCGATAGAGAATTCGA
>JAQCMX010000280.1 GCA_028274885.1 Haloarculaceae archaeon | reverse complement strand
GTGAACGTACGTAGCAAGTATGTGGCAACCGGTATCAGTACCGCTACAGTCAGGGGATACACAGACGCTCATCCTCGGGGTCGGAGGGATTGCACTGGGCGTGTACATTCTGGCGAACACAGGGGGAGTCGTCACGCTGTTCAGGAGCCTCCTCGAAAGCGAGGTCACCCCCGCTGGAGAGGTCCATCGGGACACGGGCGTTGTCGAACTCGAAGGGGAAGCACAGCCCATCGACGATACCGTCGAGTCACCACACACGGAAACCGAGTGCCTCCTCTACGATTACAACAAGACGCGAATCACCGAACGCGACCACGACAGCGACACTATCGACGAGTCGCGTGACCGCGACCATCTCGACCACCAACACGACCACGTGCCCTTCCGAATCGAAGACGAGTCGGGGTCAGTCGCAGTCGATCCGGCGGGAGCGAATCTCTCGGTGGACAGAGACGATGCCGGCGGACACAAGAAGTCGACAGACCAGCGGATCAAGATAACCGAGCACCGGATCGACGTGGGTGAGACGGTTCACGTCTGGGGCCAGAGCCAGTCGAACGGCGACGGGCCAGACGACATCTACGTCGGCGACGGACGGGACGTTCAGTTCCGGGTTGGGACGGGAGACAGAACAGAAGCAGTTGCGGAAGCTGGCTCGCGGGCAGTCGTCACGCTGCTCGTCGGAATTTTGAGCCTGCTTGGGGGTGCGTACGTCCTTGCCGAGGCTGCGGGCGTCCTCTAACCCATCACGAACAGCCCACCGGCACCGAGTAACAGAGCCACACCGACGACGAGCGCGAACAGAAACTCTGTCCTGCCGAATACCGAGCTTTCCCCTTCGAGACAGGACTGGCTGGGATCGTCGGCCCGGTAATAGACCGTCACGTCGTCGTCTTCGAGGTAGGGTTCGAGTGCCGATTTCACCTGGGCGGGTGCCCCGTAGGAGACGGTGCCCTCCCAGTGGAGCCCCTGGCCCTGGTAGCGCTCGCCGTCGACCTCGTAGCTGTAGCTGATCTCCGGCGCGAACTGTTTGTTGTCCGCTCGCTCGTCGAAGGTATCGCTGGTCACGTCTGCAATACCGATCTCGGTTACCCTGCCGGTTGTCGAGGGTGCGTCCGGATCGTCCGGCACGAGGGCGAGCAATCCGACGATACCCACGGCTGCAAGTAAACCGCCGAGACCGCTGAGAAACACGACGGGTGATGTCATACAGGAATAGTTGTCTAAGTTGGTAATAATCATTTGGATGTACAGAATACGATACGAGTTCAGAAGTCTCGGTACAGACACTGACCGGCCACACACATCGGCGATGTGGGCGTCACCTTTCGTTCGGGAGTCAGGCGACTCGCGGACTGAGGGCTGTATTCAGCAGGCAGTTACTGACAGCACCGGGTTGCTGTCGCGCTGCTTGTGGCTCTGTGGCCGTTGCACTGGGTTGTGTGCCTGATGTATATATGTGGATATCCACTATCGGGTATATGGAGCGGATTCCGTTCGGAATCAACCGTCTGGACAGCACGATTCGTGGCGGAGCGCCGGAGGGAAGCGTGGTTCTGCTGTCGGGGGAAGCCGGTGCCGGCGCCGAGGAGTTCATGTACACCACCGCGGTAATGCACGGGCTTGCAGGACAGGAACACGATCTCTTCGACCTCCATTACGGTGATTTGCCCAGCGAGGCGATGCTCCCCGAGGAGGTCCACTTTATCTCCGTTACACACGACGAGCGCGAACTCCGATCGATCATATCCACATCGATGGACGAGGAGATAGCTAGGGCCGGCCTGGAGAACGTGTCGTTCGAATCACTGGCAAAACAGTACTTTCACGTCAGCCCGGTTCCGCGCAACTGGTATGCCGACCAGAGTTCAGACATCAGAACTCTCGCAGGACGCCACGAGGAGCGGGAGGGATTGCTCTCGGCGCTGGGCGGGGCGCTCAGCGAGCGCTCACCGGGGAATCTGGTCATTCTCGATTCACTCTCTGATCTCGTGGGTGCAAGCGGCGAGGAGTTTTCGTGGTCTGATATAAGCTACCTGATCAATGGGCTCGAAAAGGCCGCACACAGCTGGGGAGCGCTCGTTCTCGTCCATCTCAACAGGGAGACAGTAACCGACATCCAACACGGACAACTCGTCGAGAACTGCGACGGCACTCTCCAGTTCCAGTGGGAAACGGGCGGGTCAACCCGAGCACGGACGATGGTGGTCAAGAAATTCAATGGGGTACTGTCGACGATCGAAGCCGAAAATATTGTCAAATTCGAGACAGAGCTTGGCGACGCCGGTTTCGATATCAGTGACGTCCGAAAGATCCGGTAAGCCGGTATCTGGCTGATCTGTGGTACAAACAGGCCGTTCGGTTATTTATAATACGACAAACGCTTAACTATACGCCTTCTAAACGTTACTAGAATGGCGAGTGAGTCAACTGAACAGGAGAAGGTGATGGTGAGGCTTCCCGGAAACCTTCACGACTGGCTTGACGAGCGTGCACGTACGCAAGGGCTCGATAGCGAGGAACTCCTGATCCAGTTACTTACCGCCTACCAGACGGTCACAGACGGCGATTACGACGAACCCGTGATCGTCGACCCCGGCGAAACTGACGCTCTCGAGGAACGGATCAGAGAGCAGTTCGACCAGGAACTCGACGAACGGTTGGATGCCGATCTGGGGAGGCGACTACGTGACCAGATCGAAGATGACGCGGCCGACCATGTCGAAGAGTTCGTCAACGAGCGGGTTACAGATGAGATCACCGAGGTAAGGGACACAATCCAGCGTCGGTTCGACAGCCGTATCGACTCCGTCGAGAGTGAGCTTACGGGGAAAATCGAGGACGTGCGAGAGCGGATCATACAGGTAAAAAAGGAGACGGACAGAAAGGCACCGGAGAACCACACCCACGAGCAGTTCGAGACACTGGGTGAGGTGACGACGGAGCTTGAGACAGTCGAGACGGAACTTGAGGAGCTTAGAGAGGGGTTTGACTCGGTCCGTTCCGAACACGAGCAAAAAACAGCGGAGATAGACGAAACACTGGAAACGGTACAGGAGCGTCTCCAGACGGTCGCATGGGTCGTCAGCGACCTCTACGAGGCCGAGGAAGCACGGGGTGAAGTCGACGTGGTCGACCGCATCAAACGGGCCGCGGCGAAGGCTGACGTTGACCGCGCCAGGTGTGAAAACTGTGGCGAGGGGGTCAGTATCTCCCTGTTGACAGATCCCGAATGCCCACACTGTGAGGCAACTGTCTCGAACGTAGAACCGGCAAGCGGGTTCTTTGCCAAACCGACACTCCAGGTCGCCTCGCAACTGGAATCGGGTGCAGACCCGGCAAACGAGAAACAGGGGTCGGGATCGGGTGACCGAAATTGAGCGACGAGGACGACCCGTTTGATAAGCTATCTGATAGGATCGCCGATAGGGAGGGAGACCCCTTCGAACAACTGGACGACATCACGGACCAAGGCCAAACAGACGATGTCGGGACCGACGAGGAAAGGACGGATGTTCGAGACGAACAGGAGGGGCCACTCCCCGGGGGGGGCGAGGAGAGCCCCGGGACAAAGCAGTCCGAAACGGTGACCGACAGCGGATCCGACGAGCGACGACCAGCGGTCGAGGGTGCGGACACAGGGGATGACACGCCCTCAGATGATGAGAGTGTGGATGGTAGGGGCCAACAGGGAAACGACGTGGAAGGAACAGACGAGGAGGGGATCGCGGAGGGTGAGACCTCAGAGGAGCCCGACGCAGATGGTGACCGACGCGAGACCGGGACGGGATTCACGGCACTGTCGGGACCTGACACAGGCCCGTTCGGGGACGGACCACGGAAGACAGGCCGGCCGGAGGACAAACAGACGGTGTTTGAGGTCGGTCAGAGAGAGGGGGAGAATCCGTTTGTCGATATCGAGCGTGAGGGCGATCCGTTCGCGTCCATGGACGACGCCTTCGAGGAGGTCGACGTTGGGGATCTCGATCCCGACAGCGTCTGGGAGGAGCTGTCGAGTGCCGAGATCGAGGCTGTGGCTGAGAAGGACGGACGAACATACGCGGAGGTTTCGAAACACTCCTACTGCGAGCAGTGTGAGTACTTTTCGGATCCGCCGGACATAGGCTGTGCACACGAGGGAACGCAGATCGTGGAGTTTCTGGACGTCGAGACGGTTCGCCTGGTCGACTGTCCGGTGGTTGCCGAACGCAAACGGCTTCAGGAACGGGACTGAGTCCGGGGGAACCTTATTTGAGGGTCTCCCCACAATTGGTGGGTGATGTCACTCTGGTTTGGCGTCGCCGTACCGGGTGGGTTCCTACTGGTCGCTTTGCTCTCGGGCGGTATCGGGTATCGGACACTCCGGAAACAGCCCGAACCGGGAAGCCGTCTGTTCACCCTCATGGTAGCGTTGACCGCTGGGGCCAGCGTGTGTTCTGCGCTGCTGGTCGCGGCCATGACACACCTGGAGACGGATTCACAGTTTCTGTTGATAACGTGGGATCTGTACCGACTCGGTGCCGCGGTTGCCTGGCCTGCGTTCGTGTTCACCTACGTGGGATGGGCGAGGGCGGCCCGGCAGTGGCGTCTCCTCCTCTTTTTGCCGATCGGTTGTGGGGTCGTATTCCGCGTCGTGACGATGCCACCGCTGGATCTGGATCTCGTGGCGCTTGGACTATCCCCGCTGTTACTCGATTGGTTCTGGGACAACACTCAACGGTACGCGAGTCTGTTGTTGCTGGGCGGTGCGGTCTTGCTCGTCTTCTACGGCCGGGAACTTGAATCACTGCCGGTCCGGTTTAGTGCCATCCTGTCGGTCGGTGCTGTCTCGAGTACGGCCATCCTCCACCTTCTCCCGCTGACCGGTATTCCCATCACGGCCGCACTCGGACTGTTCACGCTGACTGGGATGTCGTATTTCGTCGCCTACGAGGAGTACAGGCTTTTTGATCGTCGCCCCTCGGCCGAGGCAATCGGGCGGGAGGTGGTGGTCGGGGAGATGCCAGAGCTCGTGGTTGTCGTCGACAGTGACGAGCAGATCCTCGATATGAACCCTGCAGCACAGCGTGCCCTTGGAGCGACACTCGAGGAGTGTCTGTGGCATCGGGTGTCAGCCGTCTTCGATAAAACACTCGGCGAACTGCGGGATACGGAGACGATTACGGTCGAGGGAACCACGACCAGATACTACGACGTTTCAGTTGCTCCTGTGGCCGGCGGCACCGACCGGCAGGTGGGACACGCGATTGTTCTCCACGATATCACCGACGAACGCCGCCAGCAACAACGTCTCGGGGTGTTGAACAGAATCTTGCGGCACAACGTCCGAAACGATATGACGGTTGTAATCGGGCTGGCAGAAACGATCGCAGCCGGCACCCAGCCACCCGAGAAGGCCGGAGGGATCGTCGACAAGGCCTCAGAGCTGACCGATATCAGCCAGAAAGCCAGAACACTCGAAAGCATGATGGCCCAGGAAGAGAGGAACGGACACATCATCGACCTCTCTGAGGTCGTCAGGGAAGCAGCGACACACTTCGATGGTGAGTATGAGTCCGTGGACGTGCGTTTGGACTGTCAGAAAGCACACATACAGGCGATAGAGTCGACGACCGAAGCGATCGTCGAGAACCTCGTTGAGAACGCCTGCGAGCATAATGATAGTGACGAGCCCTGGGTCGAGGTGACTGTGGCCGAGGATGACGATGAGGCCCTCGTCAGGGTCACGGACAACGGACCAGGGTTGCCCGATCACGAACGTGAGACTGTCCTTTCGGGCGAGGAGACCGACCTCCAGCACGGCAGCGGCCTCGGGTTGTGGATCGTCGTCTGGGGTGTCGAACAGACCGGCGGGGATCTGGTATTCGACACCGACCGCGATGGAACGACAATCACCGTCAGGTTTCCACGGAGCGAACCAGCCTCTGAGAGCCAGGAGAGGCCACTACTCGAGTACTAACCCACCCACCGGGCAGAGAACTTCGGACCCGATGGGCCCGTACAATCGGCGGAACCGTGGGGGATATCTGATACGGTCGGTTGAACGGTTTACCGGTATCGCCGAGCGTTCCGGCGAATTCCGGAACTGACTTACAACCGACCGTATGAACACGATTCTACGACGAGTAGGAACGACAGTCAGAATCGCCGGTTGGGTGTACCGGGTCGGGTTTTATATGCATGTACCCCCAACTATCATTTCGTGCCGTATGTGCACGCAGTACAGAGGCGTAAAATACCCTGCGGTAGGGTGTTTATAACACCGATATAATCAACACTCAACAATGGTATTCAAGAAGGTAACACTGATTGGCACGAGTACAGAGAGCTTCGAGGATGCAGTCGACAGTGCTGTCGACCGAGCAGAGGCGACACTCGAGAACGTCTGTTGGGTCGAAGTCGAGGAGATGGGGGTCGAGATAGCAAGCGTTGAGAACAGGGAGTATCAGGCCGAGGTGGAGGTAGCATTCAGGGTTGAGGATTAGGTGCGGAAACTCTCGCCACAGCCACACTCACTGACCACGTTGGGGTTCTCGACTGTGAAACCGGCACCCTGCAGGCCACCCTCGTAATCGAGCACCGACCCCTCGATGTAGTTCATACTCGATGGATCGACAAACACGCGCAGGCCATGGTGTTCGAACACGGTGTCGTCATCTTCCGGCTCGTGGTCGAAACGCATTCCATACGAGAGACCAGCACAGCCACCCTGTTGGACGAACAGACGAAGACCGGC
>JAQCMX010000054.1 GCA_028274885.1 Haloarculaceae archaeon | reverse complement strand
TCGCCCGTCAGGAGGCACAGAACTTCATCGACCAGGGGGTCGATTTCCTCTACTGTGGGCTGCTTGGAGCCAGTGCGTTCGCGGTTGGTCAGCTTGCCTCGCAAAACGATATCCTCCAGTTTTCGACGTTTGCATCGCCGATCGTCGACATCGAACAGTGTCTCGAGAACATGTTCCAACACACCCGGGCGATGCCAGGCTGGGCCGAAGGTAGTCTCGGCTATCTCACACGCGAAGAAAACGTCAGCACAGTGTTTCAGCTCTTTAGCGACCAGTCGTTCTTTGCGGAGTACGAGGACTACGTAACTGGCCCGCTAACGGACAGCTACGACATCGAATTCGTCGGCAACAAGGGCTTTTCGCTCGGAACATCTGACTTTTCCTCGGCGATGACCGAGGCAAAAAACTCGGGTGCTGACGTTATCGCCCTCTCCTCGTTCGGAAGCGACATCTTCGCGATGATGTCGCAGGCGGTCGAATTCGGTCTTCTCGAGGAGGACTACAAGATCTGTGTCCCGACGCTCGATCCGTCGCTTGCACCGAATCTGCCCCCTGACCTCATCGAGTACGAGGAGGCGTACTTCGGGCTCACCGGCAATTACACCGGCATCGATACGGAGGCAAACAACGAGTTCAACAGCAAATTCTTCGAGCAGTACGACCGCTATCCCGCCGCAGCAGGCGATTTCTACAACGGCTGTCGGACGCTGTTGCGGGCGGCAAGCGAGGTCGGGACGGTCGATACAGCGGAGGTCAAAGAGCAGGTGAGAGGCCACGATATGGTTCCACAACTGTACGGTGTCGATAGTTACTTCAGAAGCTGTGACAAGCGCTCGACCGTGCCACCGGTCGTGATGCGCGGCGGGAAAACGAAAAGCGAGGTCACGGACGGTGAGTTTTTCAACGTCGAGGCGATCGTCGACGATATCGATCTGACGATGTACCCGTGTGAGGAGATCGCCTGTGTCCAAGAAAACAACTGAACAGGCGTAGTTGCAACCCCACCGAGAGATATGGATCTGGAAGGACCGTTCGGACACCCCCTGCCGCCGACACACCGGTGGCCATCTGACTGACTCGTCGACATCCTCGACGCGCGGCACCAGCTTTACTCGTTTACAAGATAAAGACGGGTATGAACAAACTCGCCGTCACCGACAATGGCAATTACCGGCTCCCAAGACACGCACACATCGTCGTCTACGAGCGCTCGGCAGGGGAGCAGCTGCTCACGATCTATGACTGTGGTGCGGCACAGAAACCGCCCTCTGCACAGCTGATCGGCCATCTTGTTCGGGTCGACGCCGAGCACGAACTCGTTGAACAGCCCAGCGGCTACATTGTCAAGCTGCGCCAGCAGTCCATCTTAGAGGACCAACCCGACTCACACTGGGTGATCCGCGCAGTGGACGACGCCCGGTGTTGACAATAACCCCTGTCCGGTACGAGCAAATTGATGACTCCAGGTGCGGGGAAAGCTCACAGAGACCACACCAGATTCGGCTTGACCACAGTTTGGCTTATCTGCTTAACTCAGAGCTGAATAACAGATAAAAACACAGGGGATCGGCTATCCGGGAGACGGACCGTCGACAGCACCCAGTTACAAAAAACAGTCTACACGGACTGGTGAGTGCTGTACAGCCGCAATCGACCAGTGCTTCGAAGGGTTCCGCCCAGCCGCGGCGAACGTTACGCAGTGGATAGATCGGTGGCGATATCGACGAACCGTCCGGGTTGGTCCGGTGTGTCGGCTGTCTAGTAGTAGACGGCGTCGTCGGTAGCATTCGGTGTCTGACCCCTTTCCGCGTTGGCCCACTACCGAACGAGGAGGGTCCGACAGTGAGCTCATACTGTTGGCTGTAACTCTTTCAAAGATTTCGCCACCACGTGATGGCGAATATCGTGGATCAGTTACGGCCAACAGTATCAAAAGACCCTCATCGGATCGGTTGGGGTTTCTGTAAAACGGAAGGTCGGACAACGCCGCACTGAACGCACGACGGTTACACGAATCCGCTTGGACGGTCTCCAGGAGTATCCCAGCCGAAACCACGTCGCCACCGACATCGAGCAGCACAACGGGCCAACGGATGCCAGTGACTCGTACCGACCGCCCGGACACTCAAGAAAGATGCAGTTGGATATCGGTCGCAGTGACGAGTGACTGATGAATCACCAACGGAAACAAAAGGCCAAGAGCGACCCCGATCGGTGGCAGGAGTGGCACAAGCGATTCCGGAACACCCCTGGTGAGAACGCCCGCGGCAATCACCGGTGCTTCGCCAACGAGACGCTCCACGCGGTCAGGATAGGCAGCCGACACCGCCGTTCCAGCAAATAGCAGTTCGTAGCCCGCGATCAATCCGATGGTCCGCAGCGGTCGCCGGACCAGTTCGTTCGCACGGTACTCCGCTGCCTCCATTGGCGACCGCGCCTCGCCGTGTTGACGACGGCGCTCCTGTGGTGAGAGTCTTCCTAACAGCATCGCCAGTCCTGTGCCGATGACCAGATAGAAGTACTTCAGGACAATTCGAACCATGTTCGTACTTGTTCCATTTTGAGTATTTAAAATCGGTGTGAGCCGGTAACAATGGCCTGTAATGTCCGTGCGGTCCAATTCAGCAGATGGGCCCTCGGAGCACGTAACGAACGCCGGCAGTGTGAACGCTGACGGGATCGTCGCCGAAGGAAAAGACCGACGTCGGAATCAGTCGTCCTGCTCGCTGGTTATAACCGCTTCTTCCTCCTCGTCGGAGAAGCCGGCGGACTCTTCCTGTCGGCGTTTGGCTTCGGGGTCGTACTGGGCTTCGATGTTCTGGAAGCGCGGAACAAAGGAGAGTTCATGATGGCTCTCGGTCGTGTGGCCCAGGTAGCGATCCTCGAGGTCGAACTGCGCCTCTTGTGCGTTTTCGGCGACGTTTTTCATATCCTCGTAGACCGCGTGGGCGCCGGAGTGGAGCGCATAGAGGGTGA
Organism: Haloarculaceae archaeon; assembly: GCA_028274885.1. Lineage (GTDB taxonomy): Archaea > Halobacteriota > Halobacteria > Halobacteriales > Haloarculaceae > Halovenus. The sequence goes on along the minus strand of JAQCMX010000054.1, from coordinate 4,692 downwards.
TAAACTGGTATTTATATCCCATGTCGCCGAGTTCCTGGAAGGTTAGCGGGTCCTCCTCCTCGGACCATGCGAAACTGGAGGAGTAATTAAATGCCAGCTTCACGTCCGGGTGGGTTTCGTGGAGCGTCTCGGCGTACTTGACAGCATCCTCGCGCGAGGGGTCGGGCATCTCGGGCCAGACCAGGTCGACGCCACAGTCGGCATAGAGGCGGCCACGTGCGAGGTGTTCCTCCCAGTCGCCGTTGGCGGAGCCGTAGGCGTCCGTGCGGGCGATGACGACCGTATCCTCGTCCTGTTTGGCGTCGACGGCCGCGGAAAAGCGCGCCTCGGCGTCTTCGCGGGAAACAATCTGTTTGCCGGCGATGTGACCACACCGCTTGGGGGTCGTCTGATCTTCGATGTGGACCGCGGCGACACCCACCTTCTCGTACTCGCGGACAGCGCGGCGGACGTTGTGAATGCCACCGTAGCCGGTGTCACAGTCCGCGACGACCGGCAGTTCCGTCGCCTCCACAATACGTTTTGCGTTCTCGACCATCTCGCGCATGTCGACCATCTCCAGGTCGGGGAACCCAAACTGTCCGAGCACGGTCGAGTAGCCGGACATGTAGGCGGCGTCGAGACCGGCCATCTCCGCCAGACGGGCGTCCAGCGCGTGGTAGATACCGGGCGCAAACACGTAGTCCTGGCTGTTCAGCATGTCGCGCAGCTCGCGTGCAGCCTTGTTTTCGACGTCCCGAATATACGGTTCTGTACTGTTAACTCGCGAAGCAACTTCGTCGGATCCGTCGTCGTCTTGTGTCATGATTGATCTCGGGACCGCGTTCGAGACGCGGCTATTGTAGCACTCGGTTCCGAGTCGTTGGATGTAAAAAAGTGTTGTGAACTATAATGATAATATTGTTTAATACCTCCAGATACCTTGGTCACCTCCAAGCTCTTTAATTGTGAGCGAATGGCTCCCATGGCCAGCCGTGACAGGCCACAAGACACCGTTTACCGATGCAGACCCGCGGTGAGCAGGGGCTGCTCGCACCGGGTCGGGATAGCTTTCGAGGAGCTTTTTTGTCAGAGAATATGACATACGTACATGGAACACATCCGGCTTTCCAATGCTGCTCTGGAGGGAAACAACAGCATCTATCTCTTTCCCGAGGAAGGTGTCATCATCGACACCGGGGACTGGCTCCCAGGGACCGAAAAAGAGTTGCGAGGCGAACTGAACGATCACGGCGTCGAGGTGGCTGACCTAAACCGGATTTTCGTCACGCACTGGCATCCAGACCACTGCGGACTGGTCGGGACCTTGCAGGCCGAGAGTGGGGCCGGTGTATACGTCCACTCCGCGGACGCACCAATCGTCGCCCGTGACGAGCAAGCCCGGGAACGGATGGACACCCAACAGCGAACGTACTGGAAGGAGTGGGGTATGCCGCCGGAGCAACAGACCAGCTTAGAGAACATAGAGGGCATCGACGAGGAACATCAACCGACAGTCACCACCATCGATGACGCCGAGACGTTTACTGTCGGTGAGCACACCCTCGAAGCGGTCCACGCGCCCGGACACGCGGCCGGACTTTGCATGTTCGAGGGGACTATCGAGGGCGAATACGTCGCGTTTACCGGTGATGCACTCCTGCCCGAGTACACCCCAAACGTCGGGGGGGCGGATGTCAGGGTGGAGAAGGCGCTGGCGGAGTACCTCGACACGCTACGGGCGATCGTCGATGCCGACTACGACAGAGCCTGGCCGGGACACCGTGAACCGATTGCCGACCCGGCCGCGCGTGCCGAGGAGATCATCCACCACCACGAGGAGCGGGCCTACCGCGTTCTCGATGTGCTCCGTCGACGCGGTCCGTGTGACGCCTGGACGGTTAGTTCGGAGCTTTTCGGATCCCTCGAAGGGATCCACGTCCTACACGGGCCCGGTGAAGCGTACGCCCACCTCGAACACCTCGTAGACAAAGGGGTGGTCGTCGAGCAGGAATCGTCCGGAGAGGCGATCACGTACGACCTTGCCGATGGGGTCGACGAGCGCCTCGAGGCCCGCGAGGACCACTGGCCGCTTGTGTCCTGACAGCCTGATACTGATTACTGCGGTTATTTTCGTGCACATACCGCAGATTTCGATGCGTCAAGGCGTGTAACACCTATTGTTGCTTTCGACGGCGGGAAAGACCCGCAGTAATCAGTATGACAGGGCGGTTTGGACGTTGCCGATTGCGTCCGTGACTGATCTGTACCGGCCGGGAAAGCGGTCGTGGGAGCCGAACCACGGTCGTGTCGATTGTCAAAGGAGGATGAGTGAAACTGTCGTTACGGAAGCGTCGTCCCGTCGGGGACGACCTGCGCACGGAGTCGGTCGAGGACGCGTTCGAGCACCGGCACCATGTTCACGGTATCCTCGCGGTTGTACGCAATCAGACGGTCAAGCGCGCCGTCGACACCCCGTTCGTGGTCGTGCCAGAGCCGAACGGCCTCACGGCCGTCGACATCGGGCAGCTCCCGGCCGATGCCAAGCGCCCGCTCCACGTCGCTCAGACCGCCGGACAATCCGGCTGCCCGGCAGGTCGGCATGAGATCGATATGAGGCCTGTCGAGGGATATTTTAAAACAGTTCTGGAGGAAGGGGATATCGAAGCGCGCGCCGTTGAACGTCACGAGTAAACCAGCATCCTCGAAGGCCGCGCGGAGGTTTGCGGCGGTGAGGTCGTCGCCCCGGACGAGCGTCCGGGTGTCGCCATTCTGGTGGAGGGTCACCGTTGTCACGACGCTCGTGTGGTGGTCCAATCCCGTGGTTTCGATGTCGAAAAAACAGGCGTGATCGCGGAACGTCTCGTAGAGACGCCACCCCGTACCGTCTGGAAATCGGTCGTCGAAGAAGGCGATGTCGTCACGGGCACGCGCCCGGGTTCCCCTGTCGATGAACGACTCGATGCGTGCCGCCCGGGTCTCACCGACGCCATCGCAGACCGGTTCGAACTCGTCCCAGCAGGTGATCCCTGCTTCCCAGAGGCGCCGCTCGATGGTGTCACCGACGCCGTCGGCACCGAGAAAGCAGTTGTCGACTCGCACAGTCTGAAACGAGGGACCGAGGTTTCTAACGGTTTCGGTACGGTGAGAAACGGTACCAGAGGACGGTGGGGATCGCCTGTCAGGCGTACCGTTCGAGTGCCGGGTCGTCGGTGGATTCGAGGACCTCGGTGGCCGTCTCGTCGAGGAGACTGTGACCCGCAGGGGTGATCTGCCGGCCCTCACCGTCAGCAACCTCGACGTAACCGGCGTCGGCAAGTTGCTGGAGGGCCGTACGGATGATGCTCCCCGAGCCTTCGGTCTTGTGTCGTGGCCGGACCTGGTAGCGGTTCGAGCCCTGTTTTGCCGAGCCATACTCGGTTTCGAGACTGCCCACGCCAACGGGACCGTCCATCGCGACCTTCCGCAACAGGCTCGCAACGCGGCGCTGCCAGAAGTCGTCCTGCTGGGGCGGGAGTTCACGGTCGTGGCCCGTTTTGGTGAACTGGAGCCAATCGGGTTCGTCGATCGAGTCCTCGGCAGCGAGTGTCTCTGCAAGCGCCTCGATGAGATCTTCGGCGGGTGCGTCGTAGAATGTCGTCATTAAGATGTTTTTTCTGTGGCGTCATTTAATTCCGTCGTCTTCCGGGTGAACGGACCCCGGAGAACCGATCTTGCGGTCTCCAATCCGGGGTGAACTGGGTCTCATACAACTGGGACGGGGAGGGGCGTTTCGGGGGGCCAACGCTTACGTGTCCGTCGACCACAGATCTGCTATGGGCAGCTCTGACAGCCCGCTCGTCGAACTCCTGATCGTCTTTGTGATCGTCTATCTCCTCCAGATCGTGACGGCACCGGCCGGACTGCTCGGGAGCCTATTCGTGCTCTCAGCCCCACTCGTGGAGAACCCATGGACTGTTGTGACGAGCGTCTACGCCCACGGCGGTATCGGCCACCTCATCTCGAATGCCGTCACGCTGGTCGTGTTCGGCTGGCCGGTCGCACGCGCAACCACGCGAGTCAGGTTTCATCTCTTTTTTTTACTCACCGGATCGCTCGCGGGGATCAGTCAGATCCTGTTCAGCGACGCGCTCGCGGGGGTCCCGTTTCTGGGGTTTGCGGCGTCGCCAGGGGTGCTGGGCGCGAGCGGTGGCGTGTTCGGTGTCCTTGGATACCTGCTTGCAAGCAACCGCCTTTCCTCGACGATTGCGGCGATGGTTACCCTCCCGCTGTGGGCTGCAGTCGTCGGCGTGGTCGTCCTCGCCGGCGTGCTCACGCTGGCAACGGCAAGTCCCGGGGCAGCACTGATCGCTCACTTCGCCGGACTCGTATTCGGACTCGGCGCCGGGCGACTCGGCCTGTTGCGGGACTCGGAATGAACGCCGTTGGGCAGGAAAATCAAAACTGTGTCACCGGGACCTGCACGCCACTGCGGAGATGACCAGCAGGCCGAGCAACAGTCCCCCACGAGCAAAACGGCCGCCGTTGAAAATATGACGGCGACACCGCGGTTATCACGACCAAAGTGACGTGCTCCCACGACTAAAGTCGTGGGCTTCCCACCCGGTGTTGGCCGGGCAGGTCAATCCTGAAGGTTGGGAATCTAAGCTTTGTGACCGACGGCACTGGCTCCGCCACGAAGCCGATACTCGTACCCCGCGTGGGGCTTCGAGG
>JAQCMX010000053.1 GCA_028274885.1 Haloarculaceae archaeon | reverse complement strand
CCCCGGTCTTTCTGCCGAGGTCGTCGTCAAGATCGACACACAGCACCAGCAGCATTGTATACTGGTAATGACAGCCCGGTTTAACTGTTTTCTGGCAGTGACCCGCCCCTGGCGGCCGTCCGTGGCTATTTGAACACCGGATCCCCCGTTTCTACCTACAATTCTGACATTTTCCTGTGCGAACTTTTAATTTTTTCCATACAATAGGACGAATGGGTGAGAACATAGAAAATGTTTGAACAGTGTAATGGGCGTTCCGCCAGGATTTATTTGATGGAGGGCGGGACGCTGTGACCGACGAGCAGTCCGGGGCGTTTGCCGACCAGCCGACCACTCAGTCCGAGGCGATGGAGACAGTGGTCGGGGATATCGCAGATCCGGGGGTGACGTTCGAGGTGATTGCGGCGAACGCGAGCAAGATCAGTGACAGTACAGAAGGCGCCACCAGGCGCGTTGCGGACAGCAAACAGTCTACACAGAGCGCAATGGGGTGCATCCGCATCCACCCGGACCAGCCCTCCCGGATAGCCCCCACGGCATGACGAGCCCTCCGCCGTCCGATGGTGAGACCCCATCGACGAACGCCGACACGGCACAGACAGCCTCAACCCCCTCCGATCGGTTCGGCTACCTCTTCGATCTTATCGGCGACGCGGTCGTCGAGTTCGAGATCCGCGAGGGGATACCGATCGTTCGTGCGGTCAACCCGGCCTTCGAGGATGTCTTTGGTTACAATCGTGAGGACGTACTCGGCCGGTCGCTCAACGAGTTCATCGTTCCTGACGAAAAGAACGAACAGGCGACCACGTTCGACCGGCGCACGGAGCGCGGGGAGGAGAACTTCGCCGTCGTCGAACGCCAGACCGCGACCGGTGTCCGGGACTTTCTCTACCGGGGTGTCCCGTACGAACGCGCGGACGGCAGACAGTACGGATTCGCGATCTACAGTGATATCACCGAACAACGCCGGTACGAGCGACACATGCGCGTGGTCCACCGATTGTTGCGCCACGATCTGCGCAACAGTCTCTCCGTCATCCTCGGTGCCGCAGATCAGATCGCTGTCACCGCTGACGACGAGGAGATTGTCTCATTCGCAGAACAGATCTCGAAGCACACCAACCAACTTTCCTCGCTTGGCGAGGAGATCAACACGATCGAGCGGGTTCTTGTCGGCGAGACTGAGCGGACTTCGATCGATGTCGCGGCGGAGTGTCGACACGTGGGCGGTCAGTATCCACAGAGCGGCCAGGACGGGACCGTGACCGTTGAAGCCTCAGGGGCCCTTTCTGCACGTGCAGTCCCGGGGTTTCGAAACGCAATCGAGGCGCTCGTCGAGAACGGTCTCGTCCACGGTGACGACTCGCCACGTGTTCACGTCAGCGCGTACCGCGACAGCACCCGTGTCGTCGTTGTGGTCGCGGACAACGGCCCTGGCATTCCCGAACCAGAACGGGCGTCCGTCTTCGACGATCGACCGATCACACAACTCGATCATGGGAGCGGCATCGGACTCTGGCTTGTCCGGTGGATCGTCGAGGGCTGTCAAGGGGAACTCGAATACGAGCGGACCCGTGACGGCTGGACGGCCATCCGCCTCCTGCTCCAGTCCGCCGAGAGCCAGTAGCTCTCGTAGAATGTGGGAATCTTCCGTGGACGGACAGCAGTCGCAACCGGTTTGCTCCAGCGGAACGGAGGTCCCGCCGTGACCGCTGTCACACAGTCGATTGCGGACCGAACCCCCCCGATGGTCGCGCTGGCGGTTGCCATCGCCGCGATCAGCACGGGTGCAATCCTGATCCGACTCAGCGACGCACCGTCTGCTGTCGCGGCCTTCTATCGCGTTCTCTTTACAACACTGCCACTGCTCCCGGTTGCGATCTGGCGTTACCGGGACGAGTTCGCCCGGATCCAGCGTCGAGATCTGTTATTTGCGGGCGTGTCGGGATTGGCGCTTGCGGTCCACTTTGCGACGTGGTTCGAGAGTCTCGAGTGGACGAGCGTTGCTGCCAGTGTCACGCTAGTCCAGGCCCAGCCGTTGTTTGTCGCACTTGGGGCCTGGCTGCTGTTGCGCGAGCGACTCACCGGAGAGATGGTGCTGGGAATTGTCGTCGCAATGACGGGGATGGTGGTAATGTCGCTCGCTGATCTGCTCGCGGGCGCGCCCGGATCCGATCCCCTCCGGGGGAACGGACTCGCACTCGTTGGGGCCGTGGCGGCCGCCGGATACGTGCTCGCGGGACGATCGGTGCGCCAGCGGTTGCCGCTGATCCCCTACGTCGTGATCGTCTACGGTGTCTGTACGGTGTGTCTGTTCGGCGTCGCGGTTGCTCAGGGTAACTCACTCACGGTATATCCCGCACGGGAGTGGCTCCTCTTTCTCGGACTCGCGGCTGGTCCCGGTCTCCTCGGTCATACTGTTATTAACTGGGCGCTCGCTCACCTCGAGTCCAGCGTCGTCTCCGTCTCCTTGCTCGGTGAACCCGTCGGCGCGACGGTGCTTGCAGTCGTTCTGTTTGCGGAAATCCCCGCGGCCGTTACCGTTGCAGGCATGATCGTCGTCCTCGGCGGGATCGTACTCACTGCTCTCGACCGGGAACAGCGCGACGCCGGGTTCGGTTGAACGCTCTCACGGCCAGCGGTGGGCTCTCGTCTTGCAGGTGGTGGAAGCGTCTGTGGGCAGACCCACCCAGTTAAGTTCCCGTGCGTTCAGTAACGGACACATGGTCGAAATTCCGGACTCTCTCAGGAGTCTCTTTACCGCACGTGTCGAAAAACAGGAAGATTCCTACCGCGTCGAGGTTCCAGCGAGTGAGATCGAACAGGGAGCCATCGACGCAAACGCAACCTACCGCGTCGCGATTCTCCCAAAGGATGGAACAGACACACAGACGGGTACCGAGTCAGAGCAGTCAAACGAGACGGAACTGCGGCAGGCCGACCGCGAGCCAGGCCCCCCTGCTCCGCCGGTCGACGAGGGGGAGATACGCGATGTCGTGGTCGAATCCGTCGGCGACCAGGGTGACGGTATCGCCAAGGTCGAGCGTGGGTACGTCGTCATCGTCCCCGGCGCAAAACCGGGCGACGAACCCACCGTCGAGATCGAGGACGTCCGCGAGAACGTTGCCTTTGCGACGGTCATCGGGGGATGAACACCGGACTGGCGAGGCTTCGGACTGTCCTCGACACGCGAGGCGTTGGCGTGGCACCGGCTACCGCTCCGGGTGGACAGGGGCGTCGAAGCCACCCCTGACGAGCGGCTTTGCGATGTGGCGGCGGGCAACCGGCGGCACCTCGTACCACCCTGCCGATAGCTCGCGCTCGATCGGTCGTTGGACTTTGCCCGGCGCCGTCGTCGAACAATCCCGGCATCGGTAGCCCGCGTCACGTCCCGCCGACTCCATCGACCGGCCACAGTCCGGGCACTCTGGCGTGCGCTGCTCGGTCCGGACGAGGTTTCGAACGGCAAACTTCTCAAGCTTGAGCGTCCCGGAACTGACCTCGCCGCAGGCGGTGATACGGTCGCCCACCCGGAGCGCCCGCACCCGCTCCCGGAAGCGTTTCGTGGGCTCGAAGGCCACACACGGTACGTCCCCGGTGTCATCGGACAACCGGACGAAGACGTGGCCACCTTCGCGGGTTTCGGGCGGCGTCTCCACGTGGCCGGTGACGCGGTACGCGCGTCCGTCCTGCAGGTCCTCGACAGTGCCCGGCCGGAGGTGTACGTCGGTCCCCTGGTTCGTGACGAACAGTTGCCGGCTGGAGACCGGTTCGCTCCCGATACGCTCAGCCACCGCCGTGACAGCATCGGGTGTGTCGCCGCGGATCCCGTGCAAGACCGGACAGGGCGTTCGGGGAACGCAGACGATACCGTCTTCCCGGCGGTCGATCGTATCCCAGACAGTGGGGTAGTCCGCGTCGGCAGCAGCGACGACTGACGCCCGGTCGACCTCGCGGTTGGTCCCCCAGCGCTCGCGTTCGCGGTAGCTGATACACTCGTAGGTCCAGTCCTCGAAGGCCTGCCACGCCCCCACCGCCGCGAGCGCGCCGACAACCCCCCGACCGTTCCCGGCTGTCACTGTCTCGAAGCCACAGCGGTCACAAAGCGCCCGCGCGTGCCGGGGATCCAGCTTCCTCCTGACTGCCTCGACAGCGAACGTTGCGACTGACTCGGGTACCGCGTCGGAGGTCGACCCTGTGACGACGACACCGGGGTTTGTCCGGGCGTCGCCGGTGGCCGCGCGCTCGATGACCCCATCCGCGAGCGCGAGCGCTTTTGCTGTCCCGATGTCGGTGTGGACCGCAAGCGCGGCGTTCCCGCGGGTTTTGTGTTCGACGGCGGGGTTGAGGCGGACGAGGAGGATCCGTTCGACATCACCACCCGCAGACCGGATGCGCTCCCCGAGTCGGGCGGCGGCGTAGGTCGTACACATCCCCAGTTCGCGCGAGTCTGTGTCGTCGATACCGATGATGGTCACTGCCGGGGTTAGTCCTGAGGGGCACTAACAGCTTTCGGCAGCGGTCATGTCCACGAGACGTTCCGAGCCAACCGGATACGGGTGACTCATACTGTTGGCTGTACGTCTTTCAAGAATTTCGCCACCACGTGGCAAATATCGTAGATCAGTTACAGCCAACAGTATCAGATGCAACCGAGTTACATTTAATCCCCGCGCCGGATTAAATTGGTATGAGCGAACGCGAGGACGGTCGCGAGCGGTTCGCCGACGTGAGCGACCAGTACGATCCAGAGGCGGTCGAAGACCGCGTCTTCGAGTACTGGGAGGCGGTCGATGCCTACGAGCGAACAAAACAACACCGGGCCGATGGGGAGTCGTTTTACTTTCTGGACGGGCCACCGTACACATCCGGCTCGGCGCACATGGGCCACGCCTGGAACAAGAGCCTGAAAGACCTCTACGTCCGCTACAAGCGGATGCAAGGGTACGACGTCTACGACCGGCCGGGTTACGACATGCACGGACTGCCAATCGAGACGAAAGTCGAGGAGGAACTCGAGTTCGAGAACAAAAAGGACATCGAGGCCTACGGCGTCGACAGTTTCGTCGAGGACTGTCGGGCGTTTGCCGAGAACAGCCTCGAACAGCTCACGGAGGATTTCCAGGAGATGGGTGTCTGGATGGACTGGGAAAACCCCTACAGAACGATCGATCCCGAGTATATGGAGGCTGCGTGGTGGGGGTTCTCGCAAGCCCACGAGCGTGGTCTCGTCGAGCAGGGCCAGCGATCGATCACACAGTGTCCCCGGTGTGAGACTGCAATCGCAAAAAACGAGGTCGAGTTCGACGACGTCCACGACCCCTCGATATACGTGAAATTCCCGATCGACGAGCGGGAAAACGGCCCGGAAACCGCGGACGACGAGTATCTCGTCATCTGGACGACGACACCCTGGACCATCCCCGCAAACACCTTCGTCGCCGTCGACGAGTCGGTGACCTACCAGGGCGTCCATGTGACCGTGGACGACGGCTCCGAGGACGTGCTCTGGGTTGCCAAGGACTGCGTCGACGAGGTCGTCGACGTCGGCGGCTACGACGACCACACGATCGTCGACGAGGCCACCGGGGCGGAGATGGTCGGCTGGACCTACGAGCATCCGCTGGGTCAACAGGTGCCAGACGCACCCGACTTCGACGGGGCCTGTCAGGTCTACAGTGCCGACTACGTCGAGGTCGATCGCACCGGGCTCGTGCATTCGGCGCCCGGCCACGGGGAGGAGGACTTCGAGCGCGGCGAGGAACTCGGCCTCGATGTCTTCTGCCCGGTTGGCAGCGACGGCGTCTTCACCGACGCCGGCGGCAGCTACGCCGGCCAGTTTGTCAAAGACGCCGACGAGGACGTTATCGCCGATCTCGAGGACAAGGGGTTGTTGCTCCATGCCGGCGAGACATACCACAGCTACGGACACTGCTGGCGGTGTGACACGGGCATCGTTCAGATCGTCACCGACCAGTGGTTTATCAACGTCACCGAGGTCAAGGCGGATCTGCTCGACAACATCGCGGACAGCGAGTGGTACCCGCAGTGGGCCCGCGACAACCGATTCCGGGACTTCGTCGAGGAGGCCCCCGACTGGAACGTCTCCCGGCAACGCTACTGGGGGACACCGATCCCGATCTGGCTCCCGGCCGAAACGACCGACGGTGAGGCGGTCGAGTGGAGCGGCGACATGGCGGATGCCATCGTGATCGGCGACCGCAAGGAACTCGCAGAGCGCGTCGACCAGGATATCGACCCTGACAATGTGGACCTCCACAAAGGAACCGTCGACGAACTGACGATCACAGAAGGGCACGCCGGCGAAGCTGGCGGGGTCGTCTACGAGCGCGTGCCGGATGTCTTCGACGTCTGGCTGGACTCCTCGGTGGCCTCGTGGGGGACGCTGGCGTACCCCAGTGAGACCGACGACCACGAGGAGTTGTGGCCCGCCGACATGATCATCGAGGCCCACGATCAGACCCGGGGCTGGTTCTGGTCACAGCTCGGCATGGGGACCGTCACGGTCGACGAGGTGCCCTACCGCGACGTGTTGATGTACGGCCACGCGCTCATGCCCGACGGGCGGGCGATGTCCAAATCGAAGGGCATCCGGATCGATCCCGGTGCGGTCATCGACGAGTACGGTACGGACCCGATGCGGCTGTTCTTACTCTCGGTGAACCCGCAGGGTGAGGACATGCAGTTCTCCTGGGAGACCACCGAGAAGATGCAGCGCCGGCTCAACATCCTCTGGAACGTCGTGCGCTTCCCGCTGCCGTACATGGCCTCGGACGGGTTCGACCCCGACGCAGTGCCGGTGTCGGCGGTCGACGAACACCTCGAAACCGTCGACCGCTGGATCCTCTCGCGGCTGTCCACCACCGTCGAGGCCGTCACGGACCACATGGAGGGCTACGAGAACGACAAGGCCCTCGAGACGCTGCTCGAGTTCGTCGTCGAGGATGTCTCCCGGTTTTATATCCAGGTTGTCCGCGAACGGATGTGGGAGGAAGCCGACTCGCCCTCGAAGCGCGCAGCCTACGCCACACTGTACCGCGTTCTCGAGGAGACGGTCGCGCTGATGGCCCCTTTTGCCCCACTGGTTGCCGAGGAACTGTACGGTGCGCTGACGGGTGAGGCGGGTCACGAAACGGTCCACATGGCTGACTGGCCCGAGCCCGAGACGGACCGCCAGAACCCCACGCTCGAAGACGAAATCACCGCGGTCCGGGCGGTCGAGGAGGCGGGATCGAACGCTCGCCAGCAGGCCGAGCGCAAACTCCGGTGGCCGGTCCCGCGGGTCGTCGTCGACGTGGACGACGCGGCCCTCGCCGATGCGGTCGAGTCCCAGCGCGGCCTGATCACGGAGCGGCTCAACGCACGCGAGGTCACGGTCGTCGGGCCAGGCGAGGAGTTCGAACAACTCAGCTACTCCGCAGAAGCTGATATGAGCGTACTCGGCCCCCAGTTTGGTGACGACGCCGGGCGGATCATGCGCGCACTCAACGACGCGAGCATCGACGAGACGACACTCGAGGCACTGGGGGCGGCTGTCGCGGAACAGACCGGACTCGATGTCGATCTGACCCAGGAGATGGTGTCGTTTGTCACCGAGACACCCGAGGAGATATCGGCGACCGAGTTCGAGACACTGGATGGCTCCGGCGTCGTCTACGTCGACACGTCACTGACCGAGAACATCGAAAGCGAAGGGTACGCACGCGAGACAATCCGTCGCGTCCAGGAGATGCGCAAGGACCTCGAACTGGATATCGAGGCCAAGATCCGCGTCGACCTCTCCATCGACGAGGAGCGCGTCTCCGGTCTGATCTCCCGCCACCGCGACCTCGTCGCCCGTGAGGTTCGCGCCGAGGAGTTTGGAACCGTCGAGGATGGCCACCGTAGAGAATGGGAGGTCGAGGGGACCGGCATGGAGATTGCCATCGAGCCGGTTGCTGAAGCAGTTGTGGAGTAGACTGAGCCCCTGACTGCCACACAGCTGTCCCCTGCTGTGAGCAAACCGAGTTTACGATCCGTTCTGTATGTGTGGTCACTGGTAACTTTCTTTGCTTCAGACCGGCTGTTAATCCTAATCTACCCTTCGATGGCCGTTAAATCGTTCAGCCGACTTTTTGCCCTGCTGCCCTGGCTCACACAGGATGTCTACGTCAGGTATCGCCTCTTAGCGTGTGAAAGGCTTATCATCACAAGCGATAGCTATTGTTCAAAACCTGTGGTTTTGCCTTGGGTACCGGTGTGTCGGAAATGCGATACGATATCGAATCCGAACGGAAACGGCTCCACGTTAGCTCGGCGGAGCAGAGACGGTCAGCGTGACAGGTGATCTGTCGGCAAACCGCCGCTGCCGGTCACTGCTTGACGGTAACCTGGAGCGTCCGGGTCCCGTACTATGATCACAGTGTGAGAGGTCGTCTGTGAGGCTGTCAGCTATATGGAAAATAACTCCGTAAGACCATCCGGTAAAACCGACTACCCTCAACGCCAGTAACTGAATTCTAATATTTCTGAGCTGAGTTCAAAGCCGTGTAACAGGCTATGCCATCGCCATCGGTTCTTCGACCCAGCCCTCGTCGTATGGCGAGAGGTACTTTGCATCGTAGGTCAACTTCTCGATGAACCACTCGTCTCCATCCTTTGTGAACTCTATCTCGTAGAAACCGGCGAGCCACGCTGCGCCAATCTCCTCTATATGGCCAAGATCTAGGAAGTGCCAGCGACCCGTTGCGGTGTCACCGTCTGTCGTAATCCACGGGTTGATACCGAGGTGGAACGAGTCGAGGATGCCCGTTTTTCCGTGCATGTAGTCATCAAGAAACCCCTCGACCTCGTCTTTGCCGTCATAAAACCCGAAGTCACCGTAATCGATCGCACAGTCATCGTGGAGCAACTCCAGTACCCCCTCAAGATCGTGGTTGTCCATCCGGAGCATGTAGCAGTGCATAAGATTCTGTGCTGTCAGTACCGCTTCTGGATCGTTTACTTCTTTCATAATACCAATTAATGAGACTCTCCCATAGAATAAATAATTTTTGTCCGCAGGTTCACTGTGCGGATACTCACAGCCTGTTCCGACAGGGCGGCAAAACGGTTGATCAGTACGATGTGCTCACAGACTCCTCACAGCATCGTTTTATCATAAAAGCTGGCGCCGCTGTTTTAGAACCGAGCCGGTTTGTTGTCGTATAGATAGGTAATACCCACAGACGTTCGAGCCAGGGTCACACATTACTTGCAAGCGCGGCGCGTGGGAAATACTTATACAGCAGCCTACTGTTTGTCCCGCTATGTCTAGCAAGTCTGCGCTTCTGGAGACAGATTCGCTCACGAAGCGATACGGGCGTTTTGTGGCCGTAAGTGATCTTTCGATATCATTTTACGACAACGAGATCTGTGCGATTATCGGGCCGAACGGAGCCGGTAAGACGACACTGTTCAACCTGATAACGGGTGGAACGTCCTCGAGCGATGGCCGCGTTATTTTTAATGGGACTGACATTACCGACCTTGACCCACATGAGATCGCAAGAGAGGGGCTCATCCGATCGTTTCAAATAACCAATGTATTCGAAGATCTCACAGTCTCGGAAAATCTCCAGGTAGCACTGCTCTCGAACCGAACCCAGTTCGATGTCTGGAATAAAATCAACAAGATGGACTCCGTCTCGGAGCGTTCGATCGAGATTCTCGAGAGGGTCGGGCTGGCAGAACAGCGGGACAAACCGGCCTCCCAACTGGGACACGGGGACCAGCGGATGCTCGAACTCGCCGTTACACTCGGAAAGGAGCCCGATATGTTGCTGCTTGACGAACCATCCAGTGGAATGAGTTCTGCCGAAACCGCCGAGATGGTCGACATCATCGGCAATATCGGCGAGGATATCCCGGTGGTACTGGTCGAACACAAGATGGGCTTGGTAAAGAGCGTGGCCGACCGCCTCCTTGTTTTGCACAACGGGGAGTTGCTCGCCGAAGGGGACCCGGAGACAGTACGTAACAACGAACAGGTCCAGAGGGTCTATCTCAACTCGAGTCCGGAGTAGGGATCGGCGTGTGTGATCGGCCGAACTGTCGAGATATACTGAGAAAGGACGGACCGATTAGATATCGACGTTGAGCCGATCTGAAAACTCCTGCCGGAGGCTGACCATGCCGCCGGGCAAAAGCAGTACAACAGCGACGAAAAGGAGCCCGTAGATGATCGGCCAGTGTTCTGTTATCTCCGTCAACTGGTCGTTTGCGAGGACGAAGATGAATGCCCCAAGGATCGGGCCGTTCAGGCTCCCGGCGCCACCGAGGATGGTGATGATGATGACCTGTCCGGAGACAGACCAAAACAACAGATCGGGCGTAATGAACCCGTAGAGAAGAAAGTACATTGTGCCCGCAACGCCGGCGATGAGTGCCGAGATTGTGAATGCGAACAACAGCACCTGATACGTACTGATTCCAAGATACTTCGCACGCTGTTCGTTTGTTCTGACAGCCCGTAGTAACATTCCATAGGGTGACTGCAGGAGGCGGTAGATAAACAGCCAAAGAATGAGCAACACCCCAATACCGAACACGTAGAAGCCCATCCCTTCACCGACGATATTGAACGGGCCGATGAATAGATCGGTTGAGGGAAAGTAAAATCCGGTCGGGCTGCCCGAGAGGGTATCGTTGTTGATGACGTAGTAGTAGACCATCTGTGCCAGCGCGAGCGAAATCATCGCAAAATAAATACCCCGTCGTTTGAGCGACACGGCACCAATCAGGACGCCGGCGGTGGCCGCGATAATCGGGCTGGCAGCCATCGCAACAAACGGATCGACCGACACCTCTATGATTAAAAGCGCCATGCCAAATGCACCAAGTCCGTAGAAACTGGCGTGTCCGAACGACATCTCGCCGCCAAAGCCAAACATGAGGTTGTACCCCATAGCGAAGATACCGAGGATAATAACTTGACCCGCGGTGGTCATCGTGACTACAAAGGGAAGAGTTGCAAGCACTACCAGCACCGCTAGCAGACCGACAAACGGGGAGTCTCGTAGTAGTCCTTCCAGGTTCATATCTATTGATGAGGTCGCACCTGCACCTGTTCAGTTGTTTTCTTGGACACAGGCGATGTTTTCACAGTCGTACATCGTCAGATCGATATCGTCGATGATCGCCTCGACGTTGAAAAACTCACCGTCCGTGACCTCGCTTTTCGTTTTCCCGCCGCGCATCACGACCGGTGGCTTGGTCGAGCGCTTGTCACAGCTTCTGAAGTACTCATCAACACCGTACAGCTGTGGAACCATATCGTGGCCTCTCACCTGCTCTTTGACCTCCGCTGTATCGACCGTCCCGACCTCGCTTGCCGCCCGCAACAGCGTCCGACAGCCGTTGTAGAACGGCCCCGCTGCGGCTGGATAGCGGTCGTACTGCTCGAAGAATTTGCTGTTGAACTCGTTGTTTGCCTCCGTATCGATGCCGGTGTAATTGCCGGTGAGCCCGAAGTACGCCTCCTCGTACCCGATGAGGTCAGGGGGCAGATTCGGTGCGAGCGACGGATCAAACGAGGGGACACAGATCTTGTAGTCCTCCTCGAGAAGACCGAACTCGACCGCCTGTGACATCATCGCGAAGATGTCGCTTCCGAACGAAGCGAGATTGATAGCGTCAGCACCCGAGTTTTTTGCCTCGGTCATCGCCGAGGAAAAGTCAGACGTTCCGAGCGAAAAGCCCTTGTTGCCGACGAATTCGATGTCGTAGCTGTCCGTTAGCGGGCCAGTTACGTAGTCCTCGTACTCCGCAAAGAACGACTGGTCGCTAAAGAGCTGAAACACTGTGCTGACGTTTTCTTCGCGTGCGAGATAGCCGAGACTACCTTCGGCCCAGCCTGGCATCGCCCGGGTGTGTTGGAACATGTTCTCGAGACACTGTTCGAGGTCGACGATCGGCGATGCAAACGTCGAAAACTGGAGGATATCGTTTTGCGAGGCAAGCTGACCAACCGCGAACGCACTGGCTCCAAGCAGCCCACAGTAGAGGAAATCGACCCCCTGGTCGATGAAGTTCTGTGCCTCCTGACGGGCGA
>JAQCMX010000279.1 GCA_028274885.1 Haloarculaceae archaeon | reverse complement strand
GTGGTAAAGGGTCACGCACGGCCGTATGAAAGGCCACATCGTGGGCGACCTTTCGTCCCGTCCGACACCGCGCTCAGAGAAAATCAAAGCGATCCTCGACGACCTGCAGGGTAACCGTTGCACGAAGGTTATCTCCGTGCTCGTCGACATCGAGTCCGACACCGTACATCGAATAATCGATCACAAAGTAATCCGATTGCTCGAACCCGATCGATGTGCGTCCTCCGTCGTCGGGGACCTGTGCCTCGTAAACATCTTGTTTCTCGTCGTACACTGCTGTTTTGTGCAACTTACCTATCCCCGTGGAATGGCTTCCGATCTCCTCCCCTGATAAAAATGACTGGTACTGTTCGTATTCGGACTTCCGGAAGTAGTAGACCTGAAATCGCCCGGTTTCCGATCGGACGGTGTACTCTATGCCGCCTGACCCGTCCACACCATCGATTTCCCGTTCCCACCCGGATTGTGGTTCCAGTCGAATGGTTTGGCCCGACACCTGCTCTTTGACCTCCCCGTTCAAACACCCGGACAGGCCAATAGTGACTCCCGCCGAAAGGAGAGTCAGTAACGACCGTCGCCTCATGATAAATGCGTATCGTTTTCGATTATATAATAGCTGGTGTCCCATTCTCTACTGTGATAATTGGTGCACGGTACCCTATTCCAAACGAGGCCGCTCCACGCTTCGATTTTTAGATGTGAGAATGGCCGGAAATGAGGTTTCAGAGCAATTGTAACCGCGTGTTTGGCCGGCGTTGGGGACCGGTGCCAGCCAAAGGAACACACATTTAAGCCGCCACCGGAAAGACTTGTATAACATGGGCAAGAAATCCAAAGCCAAGAAAAAGCGACTCGGAAAGCTCGAGAGTCAGAACAGTCGCGTGCCGGCCTGGGTCATTGTCAAGACCGACCGGGACGTGATGCGAAACCCGAAGCGGCGCAACTGGCGACGGAGTGACACCGACGAATGAGCGCGAGTGACTTCGACGAGCGGATCATGACGATTCCACTGCGTGATGCCCGGGCAGCACCGAACCACGCCCGCGCCGACGCGTCGCTATCGATCATTCGCGAGCACCTTGCACAGCACTTCTCGGTCCCGGAGAACGCGGTTCGTCTCGACCCTTCTATCAACGAAACTGTCTGGCAAAACGGTCGTTCGAATCCGCCGAGCAAGATCCGGATCCGCGCGGCGCGCTTCGACGAGGACGGGGAGGGCGTCGTGGAAGCGGAGCCCGCAGAGTAACCCTTGTTCCGCGCGGCCTTCTCCGGCTCGCCCTACGTGGGCGTGTTCGCCCGGGCGACTGACGACTGCCTCCTCGTCCGTCCTGATCTGGAGGACAATCTGATCGAGGATTGTAGTGAGGAGCTGGACGTTCCGACCGTTCCGACGACGGTCGGCGGTTCCGGAACTGTCGGTGCTCTGGCGACCGGCAACAGCAACGGGCTGCTCGTCAGCAGCCGCGTTACACCCCGCGAGTGCGACCGCATCACCGAGTCCGTCGGGCTACCCGTGACGGAACTCCCCGGTCGGATCAACGCGGCCGGGAACGTCGTCCTCGCAAACGACTACGGGGCTTATCTGCACCCGGATCTCCCTCGGGAGGCGGTCCAGGTCGTGCGGGAGGCCCTTGATGTCCCGGTCGAGCGCGGAAACATCGCCGGCGTCAACACGGTCGGGACCGCGGCCGTCGCCACCAACAGGGGCGTGCTCTGTCACCCCAAATCGACCGACAACGAACTCGACGTGCTCGAGTCGATACTCGAGGTCCCTGCGGACATCGGAACCATAAATTACGGTGGTCCACTCGTTGGCTCCGGACTGGTCGCCAACGACACCGGCTACATCGTCGGTGAGCGTACGACCGGACCGGAACTGGGCCGCATCGACGACGCGCTCGGATACGCGCTTGACTGATTCGAAGCATGGCTGCTTATCTACACACCTCCGGTGAAAAAGGAACGATGCTTTCCGGTTTGACCCCGGTCTGGGATCGGTAGCCCGGTCCGCGGGACGACCGACAACGTTTTTCGCTTCGCTCACAAGTTCCGGATAGGTGGAACTATAAGTCGAAAAACATTTATGAAATCCGGAATAAAATGCGTCCTTTGAGTCAGGAAATAATAGATCTTCACATTTTACACAGCGTGTCTGGCTGCGTTTCCGTTCGAAGCGATACACAATTGATTGGGGCATGTTTTTATGAACTTGGACGGACAATAACGAATGTGAACGAGTCCCAGCGCAAACGCGGGAAGGCCATTCATAGGGAGACTGGCCAGACGTTTTACTATGCGACGCGACTCCTCCCGGAACGTATTCGCGAACAGACGTACATTCTGTACGGGTTCTTTCGTATCGCCGACGAGGTTGTCGACGACGGCACAAAAAAAGAGGACGTGACACAGCGAGCCAGACTTGAGGAAATCCGCGCAGGTGCACTCGGCAACAGAGAAGCGAAAGAACCAGTTATCGCCGCGTTCTCGGAGGTTCGTGACGAGGCCGGAATTCCAGACGAAGAGATTGACGCGTTCGTCGACGCGATGATCGCGGATATCGACACGGACCGGTACGATACGATTGAGGATCTTCGGGGGTACATGCGTGGCTCGGCTGCCGCCGTGGGCAACATGATGACCGCTGTGATGGATGTCGACCGACCGGAGATGGCACGCCCACACGCCATGGCGCTCGGAGAAGCCTTTCAAATGACGAATTTCATCCGGGATGTCAGCGAGGATATCGACGATCTGGGCCGGGTGTACCTTCCACTGGAGACGCTTCGACAACACGACGTAACTGTCGACCAACTCCGCCAGGGCGAGTGTACACCAGGATTTAGACGTGCCGTCGAGTTCGAACTCCGTCGGGCCGAACAGCAGTACCGCAAAGGGATCCAAGGCATCGAGTATCTCCCGGAAGACGGCCAGTTCGCGGTCTTGCTGGCAGCGGTGCTGTACGCCGAACACCACCGGCTGATCCGCGGTCAGGATTTTGACGTCCTCTCGAACCGCCCGACACTTTCCCGGACACGCAAACTCTGGACCGTTGCACGAACGTGGTGGAACTGGCGGCGATTCAAAGATCCGGTCACCGTGTTCCGTCGCGTTAGTGCCGTTCCCGCCGACGAGACGCGATCGGATGAACCCGAGCACGGCGTTCCCCGTCCGGAAACCTAACTTCCCCTCTGCGCACGGCATCTTTCCAGGACTTCTCTCACAGCACCGCAAAATCAAACCGCGAAAACCGGAGCAATGCGCCGGCAAAACAGAGTGCGACCGCCACAGGGATCACGGCGCCGTAGAACACATTTATAAGACCCCACAGCAGCACGAAACTCACGAGATCGTCAAGGACGTACGGGCAGGTTCTCACCCTCTCCAGCAGGTCGTACCGCCGAAACGCCAGGTCGATAAGAACCGTTCCGACGACCGCACTCCCGATCCAACCCGCATAGTTTGCGAGTGGGACCCCGTAGTATCCCCCGTCTGCAAACTGCCAGAAGCCAAGCGCGACTGCTGCCGGATCAAGGATCAGGTCGACAGCGACGACGATCCCCGCCACCACGGGGAGTCGGACAAGTGCTTGCCCAGCACGGTCGCCAAGCAAGAGTAGACCTAGCAGATAGCTGTTGACCACCAGCGGTATAAAAAAAAGCGGCAGAGCGTAGGGGATCGTTCCAAGCAACATCGGTCCGAGCGAGATGCCGTAACTGAACTCGCCGTAGGGGATCCCCATCGTCGCCCCGGCGTACTCGATAGCGTAGGTGTAGGCCACCAGGGCAAGCAACGCAGTGCCCGCCCGTCGATCCACAAGCGGTGCGAGTCCAGAGACGAGTGGCAGACGCATCACGAACACGCCACAGAGGATCAGCCACGGATTAAACGCCAGGACATCCGGCAATGACCCCTCCGCGCTTGCGACCAGAAGGATCGCGCCCATCAGCGGGAAGACGACCGCGATCGTAAAACGATTGTCCGCCACAAGACGGTCGAGTCGCCGTTCCGCAACCTGGCGATCCGAGAACCGACGCCATCCGGTATCAGCCATGCAGTATCACCCAGATACCACCGAGTGTCAACACCGTCCCCGCAAGCATGTTCAGGACCGGGAACCACCAGTACGCCTGTGTGATGTCGACATCCCCTCCGATGATACCTGCAATAAAGAGTGGATAGACGGCAAAGATGCCCGCGAGGAGGGGGTGGTGCAACCCCATGAGTACTGCTGCTCCAAGCCAGCAGCCGGCACAGTAGACAAGCGTTCGAGACTTCCCGAGGACCGTCGCGGTCGTGTGGATACCGGCCTCTCTGTCGGGTTCGATGTCCGGAATCGCGGAGAAGGTGTGCATCCCCATGGCCCACATCCATCCGCCTGCCACAGTGAGTGCTGGCGGGAACGTGTCGCTCACCGCTGCGAAAGCGACGACTGCAGGGAGAATATAGAGGCCGTTTGAGACTGAATCGAGAAGCGGCGTCGTTTTGAACCGAACCGGCGGTGCACTGTACGCTATCCCCAGCAAAAAGAACCCCGCCAGGGCGGTCAGCGCCTTGAGAGACAGAATCGGGGCAAAGGTAACCCCGAGTGCTGCTGCGAGTGCCACGGCCACAGTGACCCGCCGGTCGCCGCTGTAGCGCAGTTCGCGCCCCTCCGCTGATTTCTTTGGATTCAAGGCGTCGATATCGGCGTCGAACACGTCGTTGAGCCCGTAAAGAAAGACGTTCGCCGGGATTAGAAAGTACACGAAGAGTGCAACGGTAACCGGCTGGAAGAATTCCCCGGTCGTCGAAGTCCCAAAGACCACACCGACGACCACCGGTCCGGCGAGATAAAACCAGAACCGCGGCCGCGAGAGCCAGAACAGGTGGCCCAATAACGTCTGTTCGGACGGTGCTGCTGCCGCGAGGCGGTCACTCACGTCGCTCACGTGCTCGTCTCTTATTAGGTTCTCCCTGCTGATTTGCCTTACTATTTCCAGTCTGTCACTTACTCCAGGTCCCCTAACAGTGCCTCTGCGGAGTGTTCGCCGCTTATCAGACACATCGGAACGCCGATACCTGGGGTGGTGAACCCACCTGTGAAGTAAAGCCCATCCACTGCGCTCGACCGGTTCGACGGCCGAAGCAGTGCTGTCTGCCTGAGCGTGTGTGCGAGTCCCAGTGCAGTCCCCTCCGTGGCGTTGTACCGCTGGCCGAAATCCGAAACCGAAAACTGCTCCTCGACGACGATCCGGTCGCGCAGGTCAACGCCGGTGTTGTCCGCGATATCCGCTAGTATCTGCTCGCGGTAGCGTTCACGCAACGCCTCGGTGTCTTCGAGCCCTGGGGCCAGTGGTACCAGCACGAACAGGTTGCTGTGTCCCTCCGGCGCGACGGTGTCGTCGGTTTTCGACGGGACACAGAGGTAGTAGGCCGGATTGTCGGGCCAGTTCGGTTCGCTGAATATTTGCTCGAAGTGTGGGTCCCAGTCCTCCGGCAGGACGAGTGTGTGGTGTGCGAGCGGATCCACGTCCCCTTCGACACCGAGATACAGCAGAAAGGCAGACGGCGCGTAGGTTCGTGAGTCCCAGTAGTCGTCGTCGTACTGGCGTTCGTGTTCCGGAAGCAGTTCCTGCTCGACGTGGGCGTAGTCGGCGTTGGCGACCACCCGGTCTGGCCGGTACTCCCGGTCTTCCGTTTCAACGATGAACTCACCTTTTGTCCGTGTGATCCCGGTCACCTCCGCATCCGTGTCGTAGGTGACACCAAGTTCCCGGCCGAGTTCGACGACGCCGTCGACAACCGACCCGAGGCCGTCGTCCGGGTAGTACACCCCGAGATTGAAATCGACGTGGCTCATTATATTGTAAAGTGCCGGGGTGTTCTGTGGCGCCCCACCCAAAAAGACGAGCGAATACTGCAGTATCTGCTGGAGTTTCGGGTGATCGACGTACTTTTCGACGTGGTCTTGCATCGACCCGATCAGGCGCAGACCGATCGGTGCAGCACGCATCACGTCGGGATCGACCCAGTCTCGCAGCCGTGAGCGGTCCACGTAAACGAACTTTTCCATCGCCGTTTCGTAATGGTTCTGGCTCGTCTCCAGGTACTCGTCAAATGCCTCGCCAGCACCCGTCTCGTAGGATTCGAAGACTTCCCGCATATACTCCTGGTCGCCCCGAACATCCAGTTGATCCCCGTCTTTGAAGAAGATCCGGTAGTGTGGATCGAGCCGTTCCAGTCCGTAATATTCGCCTGGCTGCCTGTCGAAGGCGGCAAAAAACCGCTCGAATACGTCCGGCATCAGGTACCACGAGGGGCCCATGTTGAACTGGAAGCCATCGCGTTCAAGCCGGCTTGCGCGTCCGCCGAGTTGTTCGTTTTTTTCCAGCACGCGAACGTCGACGCCAGCCTCGGCCAGGTAACACGCTGCTGAGAGACCGCCAAATCCACCGCCAACGATTGCTGCCGAAGTGTTCGTCTCAGCTGTCATCAACATAGGTACGGGCGGCCGATGTATAAACGGCCGGCCTCACAGGTTTACTGCCGGAGATTGAGCCCCTGGAGCTACATCTGGCATGGAGGGACGGACAGGTGTGGTTACTGGAGTGAGCCGCGGGATCGGTCGGACCGTCCCGAGTGTCTCTGCGGAGGACGATGCCCGCGCCGTCATCTGTGCTCGCAACGCAGGCAGCATCCAGTCGGTCACTGAACGGATCCGTGCTGAGGGCGGCGAGACGACCGCAATCCGGGCCGACGTATGCGACCAGTTCGACGTCGGGCGAGTCTAAAAAGCCGCGAGTGTCCGGGGAGCTACTGACGTCGTCGCAAACGTTGGCCATCTACCACGGCGAAGCCGGCGACACCCCGATCACCGACGAGAGCCACGCTGCGTTCGACGATCATCTCCGAACGAACGCTCGCGGAACCCTCGCCACCGTTCGCGAGGCAATCCCACACCTTGGGGCCACGCCCGTGTTCTCGTCGCGTCGGATTCGGTCGCACGCGAACCGTACCCTGGGTACGGCTCATATGCGGTTTCGAAAGCCGCTGCCGAGGCGATCGCTCGCAGATTCGCCCCAAACACCGACTTCGTGATCTGTGTCCTTGACCCGGGACGGGTCGCGACCGATCTGACCGGCGGGGAAAGGTATATTACTCGGACGTGGCTGCACAGTTCCGGTGGGCGGCGCGAGACGCGCCGGCTGAGATGCTGGATGGCAGTATACTCGACCGCGCAGACTAGAAA
>JAQCMX010000274.1 GCA_028274885.1 Haloarculaceae archaeon | reverse complement strand
GTCGGTGTCACCGGTGACGATCGCGCCGATAACGGCGACAGCATCGATCTCGTCGCGGCGGGCCAGCCGGTCGGCCGCCAGCGGTGTGTCGTAGGCTCCCGGTATCTCAACTATCTCGGTGATCGTGGCGTCGCGCTCGGCGGCCGCGTTCTCGGCTGCGGCCCGCATCTCGGTGGTGACCGCGCTGTTGAACTGCGCGACCACAAGTCCCAAGCTGGTCATACCCGGGGGTGGGACGGTCGGCCAAAAGAACTACCGTTCAGTGGTCGTCTCAGTACTGCCAAATGAAGCTGTATTGACACGAAATGCTCGAAATAACTGTAAAGATGTTACTCAGTTAATTTTTTATCCGGGTATAATATTAGCCCAGAAGCGACTGGCACAAAATATGAAAAGTATTTAATTAAATAATAAAACATCCAGAAAGAATCCAGTTCTTCTGACTTTTTGATGTCTATCACAATTGTTTATTCTTATGCGCGAAATAATGTTACGTTGCCAATGACAATCGAACGGATCCGATGTTTGGTTGTTATTACGTAGTGTTTATTATCATACAACCCTTGTAATAGATAATGGTTGTAACAGACACTCGTCGCAGGTTTCTTACAGCAGCTGGAAGCGTGACAGCACTCGGGCTTAGCGGCTGTATGGAAAGTGACTCTGAGGGGCAAACGCAAAACGGGTCACAGGTACAGACGCAAAGCAACTCCCAAGGACAAACACTCACGATGCTGGACTGGGGGTACGTCTACAACGACGGAGTGATCGAGGACTTCGAGAACCGCCACGGTGTCACGGTCGAACGACAGGCCGCACAGGGATCAGCCGAAACCCTATCGCAGTTACGTGCCGGACGAGCGGACTACGATCTCACACCATTGGGCAACTACGCCGTCACACCGGCGATGGAAGAAGAATTGATTCAACCGCTCAATCTCGACGCGATTCCTGCCTACGACGACGTGTTCGGTTTTCTGAAAAAAGACTACTTCGAACAGGACGGCGAGGTGTACGGTATCCCACGGAGTTTTGGACAGACACCGCTGGCCGTCAATACGAATCTTGTTGATACTAATATCACCGCACTTGCCGATTTATGGAACACGGAACTCGACGGTGTCGCTGGCGGCCGTGACGACGCACGACTTCAAGTGCTGTACAGGAATGCGGCGTTTAACGAGCCACTGAACCCGACGAGCAGTGAGGAAGTCGATTTCGAGGTGCTTCGCTCCGATCTCGCCGACCGGCTTGAGATCACGAGCGGGCTCTGGAATAACGGCGGCGAATCTGAGCAGCTACTTCGAAACGAGGAGGTTGGAGTGCAACCAGTCTGGAACTATGTTATTCAGACGATGCAGTCAGACGGTCTCCCCGTCAAACGAGTGTACCCTGAGGAGGGGACGAAAGCGTGGTTTATCCAGTTTTGTATCCGAGAGGGTGCAGACAA
This sequence comes from Haloarculaceae archaeon, assembly GCA_028274885.1. Taxonomy (GTDB): domain Archaea; phylum Halobacteriota; class Halobacteria; order Halobacteriales; family Haloarculaceae; genus Halovenus. Next base: position 1,903 of record JAQCMX010000274.1, on the reverse strand, counting down.
CCCTGAGTTGGCCCACACGTTCATTCAGGAGTGGCACAGTCGGATGGGGTACGATTCACTCATGGTACCGAACAACATCGCCGTGCCGAACGACCGCGTGTTCGAGGAACAGCCGGTTTCGAAGGCCGAATATGGTCTCGACAATCCCGATCAGTTCATCTACGAGGATCCAAAGCCACAGTCGCTCATTGAGGATTACTCCAGCACATGGAACGAGGCAAAGTTGGAGGCTGACGTGTAGTGCCGGCGCTCACGGCTAAGAGTCTCTCGAGGACGTTCGGCGACGACACCGCGGTCGACGATGTGAGCCTTACTCTTGAGGAGGGAGAGTTCTTCGCGCTGATCGGCCCGTCCGGCTGTGGGAAGACGACCACGCTCCGGTTACTCGCTGGACTGGCGAGTCCGGATACAGGAACAGTCAGAGTTAGCGGAGCCGACATCACGGATCGGCCACCACGGAACCGGCCAACGAATATGGTGTTTCAGGATCTCGTCCTGTTTCCCCACATGACCGTCGCCGAGAACGTGGCATACGGGCTGAAACAGGCAGGCGTCGACGCGGCCAAACGCGAACAACGAGTGAGCGAGACGCTATCTGTGGTCGAGATGGCCGGGTTCGCCGATCGCAGTCCGGACCGACTTTCCGGCGGCCAACAGCAGCGGGTCGCACTAGCCCGTGTGCTGGTGACCGAGCCCGATGTCCTGTTGCTTGACGAGCCGCTGGCGTCACTCGACAAGGGGTTGCGCACCGAAATGGAGTCGGAGTTCCGCCGCATCCAGCGCGATACTAGCACAACGTTTCTCTACGTGACCCACGATCAGGCCAGTGCGATGAGTATGGCCGACCGAATGGGAGTAATGCACGAGGGAGAAATCGTCGATGTTGGGGCACCGAGCAGGCTGTACAATCGACCACGGACGCGGTTCGTGGCTGAGTTCCTCGGCGAGGCGACAGTGCTTGATGGGACGGTGGTCGACGTTGACAGCGAGGTGACCGTCGACACACCAGCCGGAGCCGTCGCCGCAGCCCCCAACGGTCGCTCGCCTAAACAGGGGGCACAGGTCTCAGTCGTCGTTCGCCCGGAGTCGGTCGCTATTGGTGCTGGCGACATCGCGGGCAAGGTTATCGATCGCGCCTACAAAGGATTTTTCCAACAGGCAACCGTCGAACTGCCAGACTCCGAGCGGCTGACGGTACGGCGCGGCAGCGACTCCACTCCAGAACTTCGGTCGGACGGTGCGAACCCAACCGTGGAGCCGGACACACCATTCACCGTCGGCGAAACCCTCCAGCTGCAGATAACCGACGCCGTGCTCGTGGAGGATGCCGATGGCGACGGGTGACGGCACTCGACGGCTCCGTGACCGAGTAATCGCCAGCGGTCCGGGCGGTCTCGCACTCGTTCTCGGCGTGCTCCCGCTGGTGGTGCTGTTTGTCGAGAGCATCGGCCCGGGGGTCACGGTGGCCAACTACGCCGAAGCGATGCGCCCGCTGTATCGGGACGTGTTGGCGTACTCCCTCGGGATGGGATTCGTGGCCACCGGCGTCTGCCTGCTGATCGCGTATCCGGTGACATACTGGCTGGCCCATCAGTGTCCACATCGCTACCGGTTGCCGATGCTTGTCGCGCTGACGCTACCGCTGTGGCTGAACTACGTCGTCCTAAACTACAGCTGGGTGTGGTTGCTGGCTCGCGGAGGGCTCTTGAACAAGCTGCTTACCGGTGTTGGGTTCATCGCCGAACCACTGAATATCCTCTATACCGATTTCTCCGTGTTTGTCGGCTTCATCTACATCTATCTCCCGTACGTCGTGTTGACGCTCTATGTAACGATGGAGCGGCTTGACTACCGACTGATTGAGGCCGCACGAGATCTCGGGGCGACGAACCGACGAGTGTTC
>JAQCMX010000272.1 GCA_028274885.1 Haloarculaceae archaeon | reverse complement strand
AGGACGGGCGATCTCCGTCTCGGTGCTGCTCGCCGCGCTTTTGATAACCGGTGGGGTCAATGCCGCGCTGGTCTCTGGGCCACTGGATCGAAACGAGGCCCATACCGAGACCTACGAACAGGCCTACGCACCCTTCGAGGAGCGGTCGTTCGACGGGGCCGCTGTCTTCGTTCCGACGCCGTACGGGGGGTGGCTGAACCATCCGTTCCAGCACCTGCGCAACGACCCCGACTTCGACGGATCGGCCCTCTACGTGCTGGATCGGAGTCCGGCCGAGAACTTCGCCGTGATCGACGCGTTGCCCGACCGGGACTACTACCGGTACACCTTCCGCGGTGAATGGACTGCCGACCCCGACGAACGGGCGGTCGTCCCGCGTCTCGAGCGCCTCCGGGTGCACGAAGGTCGGACCCTGGACGGCGAGACGACCGTCGGCGTTCCCGACCGGATCAGTCACGCAGTCGTCCGGCTCGACACCACCGCTGGTCACGTCTCTCGGACGGTCGAGGACCCTCGGGACAGCATCACAATCGACTGGTCGCTCGACCCCGCGGGCGTCTCGCTGGATCGTATCGCGGGCTCGACAGTCCAAAACGGGAGCGTGACACCAGGCCAAGCCGGGGCAAAATCGGGTACCGGGAACGGCTCCGTCGACTCCCACCGTACCGACGAGGTCGTACTCACGGTCCGGCTGGTCCAGTCCGGAGCCGGGACACTGACCTACAGACAGGCGGCCCCCGTCGAGAGGTCTGAGCAGGGCGTCTCGGTACTCTGGCCCCCCGAACGGACGGTTTGTCCGGTTGTCGACGACTGTGGGCGCGAGGGAACCTACCTGCCCGCCCACCCGGACCAGCACCGCGAGGGTGTCCGCTTCGAGACGTACCTTACCGCCGGGGAATGACGGGCTGTCACCGGAAGCGTTCTTCGAGAGCGACCTTGACGATGGACTTCGCGATTGCTGCGCCCCCTTCAATGGGGTCGAGTTTCGACTCGCCGGCCCGCTCGCGGTACCGGATCGGGTGTTCCCGGACGTCGTACCCGCGCATGAGGGGACGAACGAGTAGTTCCGCGGAGAGCCCGGTGTTTTCGGTCCACTCGATGTCCTCGACGACCGACCGCCGGTAGGCGCGCATCCCGGTCGTCGTATCGTGGACGCGCGTTCCCATCAGCACGCTGGCGGCCGCGGCAAACAGGTGGTTCCCGAGTCGGTTGAACACCGGCATGGCTTTGCCACCGTGGTACAGGCGGTCGCCGCTGACCACGTCGTATCCCTCGTTGACGAGGGCCAGAAACCCGGGGAGTTGTTCCATCGGGTAGGTGTCGTCGCAGTCGGTCGTGACCACGACCGGCCGATCCGGGGCCAACACCGCCGCACGGACCGCGACCCCGTACCCCTGGGGCTCCTGTTCGATCACCCGCGCGCCCTGCTCCCGGGCGATTTCCGGCGTGCGGTCCGAGGATCCGTCCACGCAGACGACCTCGGCCTGTCCGTCGGTCACCCTGTCGATATCCGAGAGCACTGTCCCGATTGCCTCCGCCTCGTTGTACGTGCCCATCACGACGCTCACATCCTCGAAGGTGTACTCCCGAGAGTCAGTCTCGGGATCGTCTGCCGCCTCGCTGTGTACACGCGCGCTCGCTGTGTTGGTATCGCGCCGGCTGGTATCGTCAAGCTGGCTCATTATCCCCCCTTTTTTCGCGCGACGCTTAAACTTTTAGGTATGCCTAAAACGTGGTTACAATGGGGTCACCCGTGTGCTGTGTCGATGGCGTCGGCAACCCGGAGTGCCAGTGCGGCGATCGTCAGCGTCGGATTGACTGCACCGCCGGTCGGAAAGACACTGCTCGATGCGATCCAGCAGTTCGCCAGATCGTGGGTGCAAAGCGAGGGATCGACGACGCTTTCGGCCGGGTCGGTGCCCATACGGGTCGTCCCCATGTGGTGGTACGCAGGGCCGGTGTCCTCCGGCCCGACGGTCCAGGTTATCTCGGCACCGAGTTCCTCGAGGATCGCCCGCTGAAGTTCGTTTGCCCGTTCGATCGTCCGGAGTGCACGGTCGCCGACCGACCAGTGGACGTCCGGGACTGGATTGCCGTGATCGTCAGTCTGGTCGGGATCAAGTGCGACGTAGCTTTCCACACTGGGGAGTTGCTCGACCAGGCCGCCGATAGCGATGTTGTTGCCGTACGCGGATCGCAACTCCGCAAGCAGGTCGTCACCCCAGTTGTCACCCGAGAGTGCCATCTCGACCGGCGAGGGGCCGGCATAGTTGAAAAACTCGAGTTTGAACGGGCCGACGGCGGCGTCGGCCTCGTCGTAGAACTGGTGTGACTCGCTCGTGAGAAATCCGACGTGGTTCTGTCTGGTGGGCTCTTCGAGCAGTCCACCCACCCCGGCAAAGAGGTGATCCATGAAGTACCGGCCCACGACGCCACTCGAGTTCGCAAGGCCATCGGGGTACGCCGGGGAGTCCGAGAGCAAGAGGAGCCGAGGCGTCTCCACGCCGCCACAGGCGAGGACGAACGCGTCGGCGGACTGACGGTAGGTCGTGCCTGCCGGCGTCGTGTAGACTGCAGCCTCGATCCGTTCCGGACTGTGTTCGAGATACTGCACCGGCGCGCGGTCGATCACGGTCACACCCTGCTGTTTGGCTCTGTCGACGTGGACGGTCGCGTCGTATTTCGCGCCCGAGGGGCACACGGGCTGGCAGGTCCCGTAGCCGACACACTCGCTCCGGTCGTCGTAGGCCTGGGAGTTGCGGGCGTTGGGGACCGAGTGCATCGCGATTCCGAGGCGCTCACAGGCCGGCGCGAAAAGCGAATCGCTGTAGGAGGGTGGAAACGCCGGCATCGGAAAGGGCTCCTCGCGTGGCGGACCGAAGGGGTTGTCGTCCCCGCCGGCGACACCCAGTTCCCGCTCTGCCTCGGCGTAGTAGGGTTGAAGCGTGGCGTAGTCGATTGGCCAGTCGGGGCCGACTCCACGCGCCGACCCCGAGCGGAAGTCGTCCTCGTGGAGGCGCATCACCATCCCCTGCCAGTGCAGTGTCGACCCGCCGATCCCTTTGACACG
>JAQCMX010000267.1 GCA_028274885.1 Haloarculaceae archaeon | reverse complement strand
CAACAATCACTATCAAACGTATTAAATATGTAATACTGAACTCGGGGAGTGTTCGTTACGAGTCATAACGGGGTCGTCGCTGACCCGGAGTTCGTATCCGATATACGGCTTTTTTATTATGTGATCACTAGTGTTTATGAGATGGACGGTAGGCAGTATCTTCCGGACGTATTTCGCTCCCGGTATGCGATCAAGCTGTTGGCTGTCTCGCTGCTCATCACCGCGGTAATTGTCGCCAGCGGGACAGTAATCGCGTACCAGGTGTCTGACCGGGTGACCAAAGAACAGTTACAGTCGGTCGAGGCCAACGCGGAACTCGAAGCCGAGAGTCTGGCGAGATGGTTCGAGGGGGAACAGGAATCGATTCGTCTTCTCTCTTCACACAACGGAATCAGGCCGTCCAATCAGACGATTACGAACCAGACGCTTTCGAGACAGTTACAACAGGCGCCGGACGAACTCGCCAGTCTTCACCTCGTCGAACGCCCAACGGAACAACCGTCCAATGGGACGACCGAACGAATCGTCTCGAGCACTGATAATCTTGAAGGACAGGAACTCGCCGCGACCAACATCGACTGGGGGGAAACTGCCGACGGCGAGGAAGTGCCGTTCCAGTTCGATGGCATCGAGGACATACTCGTTTCGTGGGTGTATCTCGATGGCGGAAACATGTCGGTGGCGATCGGCTCACCTACCCGTGACCGGGATCACGTACTGATCGGGGAGTACCGGCCAAGTACCCGGGTAGCGAGGTCAGCAGATGCATTCGAGGGTGCAAACACTGTCGTCCTCGGTGGGGTAAGCGCCTTCGTGATGTTTGAAAAGAACAAACCGAACGAGTTCCGGCCGTACAAAACCGAGTCTACCGTCACGGAGGTCGAATCCCGAATTGACAGCCGTGAGGACCAGTTTGCGCCGATAAACGGCTCCGAGTTGGGCGAAACGGAGGTCAGAGGCTACCACAGCGTTCCAAGCGACGGTGTCAACTGGGTAGTTGTCAAGGAGGTTCCACGGTCGAGCGCACTGGCAGTGACCGACCGGATTCAGAGCTATCTGATTGGTCTGATCGCACTCGTATTCGTCGGATTTTTGTTTCTGAGCGGGATGATCCATTACGGGCCGATCAGATCGATTAGACAGCTGTCGGGCCAGGCAGATGCGATTGCGAGTGGTGACCTGACGGTCGAAATTGAGGACGTCGACCGGGGTGACGAGGTTGGCCAACTCCAGCGGAGTCTGCTCAAGACAAAAACATACATTGAGACGATTACCGAGCAGGCGGAGAGGATCGCACGGCGGCAGTTCGACGACGAGGCCCTCGACGAGGACATTCCTGGTCCCGTGGGCGAGGCGATGGTCGAAATGAGCGACGATCTCGAACGGTTCATCATTGAGAGCAAACATCGCGAACAGCGGCTCGAAGTGTTCAATCGGGTGCTCCGGCACAACCTCCGGAACCAACTCGACGTGATCAACGGTCACACAGAACAGATGGCCAAGCAAGCGGACAGCGATCATGCCGAGGCGGTGTTGTCGGCGACGGAGCGGCTGTCAGACACCGGCACCCGCGCTCGCCGGATCGACCGCTTGATGGCGCGTGACCCGGAACTGACGACGGTTGATCTCACAACAGTGCTATCCGATCTGCTCGCCGAAATCGAGTCCGACGGGATCACCGTAGAAACCGATCTTCCATCGGTGGCCAGACTCCGGACGGACGAAAGAACACTCCGGGCGACACTCATGAGCCCGCTGGAAAACGCGATCAAGTATGCCGACTCGATGGCTGCGGTCTCCGTCAGACCGACAGACAACGGCTACAGTGTTGTCATCAGCGACGACGGGCCGGGCATCCCGGAATCAGAACTGGCCGCTATCGACGCTGGCTCGGAAACGCCACTCCAGCACGGCACAGGTCTCGGCCTCTGGCAGCTCAGATGGGGGGTTGATGCCCTTGACGGTGAGCTCTCGTTCGAGAACGAAGAGGAGACGACAGTCCGGATTCGACTGTCGGACCTGGGTGGGGACGACTCGGACGACGAGCAACCCTGACGACTCAAAACCAATCAGCATGGGAGGTTGATGCTGGCTTTGTGTTTGGTTTTTATGACTGACATCCTCCACACGACTGAACTCCTGTCTCTTGCTCACAAATCGAGTTACCGCCGAGATCGATGACTTCGGGCAAAATATCGATATCTACGGACGTAATACCCGCATAGACCGGTTTTGGCGGTCTTGATTACCCGTGTTCAGTACCCCTCGACTGCCGAGATCACCACCCGACTCACTCCTCACATCGATCCTCTGACCGTAGGGTGGGGTCGACAGCGTCTGACACGTCTGTCTGGAACCTGCTGAACGTATGGGTAAGAGACAGGACTTCAGTCGTGGGCTTTTGCCTCGAAACTCTGTAATCATCGGGATCGATAGACACAGCGAATGGATTGAACAATACGGTACTGTCGTCCCGATCACCGTCCTGCCGTGAGCGTCGAGAGGCGGACACTGTGGTCCAACTCGGTGTGAGCACAGCTCTTGATGACGAGTCCTCCCGCGTCTCAACTGCGTTCGTTGACTCTCAGTCTACATCGGTCCTCACCACGTGGTCAGACCTGGGTACTCCGTGATGAGCCCGTCAACGCCGATACCCCGTAGTTGGGCCGCCTGGTACCAGGTCTCGATCGTCCAGACGTTTACCGCATATCCCGCATCGTGCGCCCGTTGGACCGGTATCGGATCCACCGGCTCCGGCAGAGTTACCCCGAATGCATCCATCGACGGATGCACAGCCGTCGCCTCGTACCGATCCGCGAGTTCAAAGGCGACATCCAGCCGATCCGCGACGATCGGTGCGAGTTGAGCGTCCGGTGCCTGTGCGCGCAGAGCCGCGAGCGCCCCCTCGGCAAACGATGAAAAAAGGACTTCACCACTGAACTCATCGAGGACATCTAAAACAGTCCGCACGAACGGTTCCCACTGCGCCATGCGTTCATCGCGCTCGTGTGAAGTTAACACCCGTCCTGTGATAATTGTAGGAGCGCCACAGTGTTTGAGTTCGATATTAAGCCCGACACCATCTGGAAGTGTTCGAACTACCTCCGAAAGCGCGGGGATGTGTTCGCCGCTATCTAAAACCTGTGCCTCGACAAGTTCGGCAAACGGCGTCTCCCAGACGACACCCGTCCGATCGGTGACACCGCGGTTCCCCTCCTGATCGTCAAGGCGAGAGTCGTGAAACACCACAGCACGGCCATCTGCGCTGGGCATCGTATCAACCTCAACGAGATCCGCACCGCGGTCTGCGGCGAAGTGGACAGAGGAAACGGTATTCTCCGGCGCGACTCCGGCATATCCTCGATGGGCTATAATGCGAGTCATTGAGGTATCTGTCCCGACGAACGCCTGTGACATACCGTTGGTGTGATTACACTTATACGGCCGGGGAGGATCATAAAGATGCCGGTGGCAAACTGTACACCGCTGGCGGTTCTGTCAGAGCTGCACTCACTTGCCACACCTGTACGGTCGGGAGGATAGCGGGATGCAAATGTGGGCTCTCCTGCTTCGGTTTCTCGTCGGGGAACCACCGGTCGGGATATACGTCGTCCTGCT
>JAQCMX010000265.1 GCA_028274885.1 Haloarculaceae archaeon | reverse complement strand
TCGGCGACGAGAGCGCCGAGATCACCCTCGATCTTTGACTGGCGGCCGTAGGGTGTGTCAAAGATCACGGTTTCGACGCTGTCGGTGGCGATGGGAAGTGAGGCCGCATCCCCGCGTGCAACTGTGTATCCACCCGCGAGTGCATCCGCGAGATTTTCCCGGCTGCCGGCAACCATCTGCTCCTGGGCGTCGATACCGACGACGTCGGCCCCGACGAGACCGGCCTCGATGAGAAGCCCCCCGGTGCCACACATCGGATCCAGTACCGTCGTACCGGGACGTGCGCCGGCGGTGTTGACCAGTGCCCGGGCCAGCATAGGGTCCATACTGCCAGGCTGGAAGAACGGACGCTCCGTCGGTCGCCGCCGATCGAAACCCCGGTCGCTCTCGGCGACCAGCCAGCCCAGGACACAGCGCCCGTCCCCGCCGGTAAAGAGGGCTCGTAGTTCGTGGTCCGGTTCGTCGAGATCGACGCTGAACCCGCGGTCGACGAGGGTATCGCCGAGTTGGCGCTCTGCGGCCTGGGTGTCGACATCCGTCTTTCCGCGAACGTTCACGGCACGGACCGCGACGCTACCCGTCCGGTCGAGACTGGCAGCTCCCAGAACACCCTCCGCGTCCGAAACTGTCGGTGCAGAGCGCCCGATGAGCGTGCTCGCGCAATGGGTGAACGCGAGTTCCGTGACGCGATCAGTGATCCCTCGAGCGGTCGCGAGACCGGGGGCGATCACAGACACGTCACTCGCGGCGCTTTCGGCCTCGTAAGCGGCAAACTCGTCGTGCTGTCCGGCGAGTTCGAGGACGTACACAGGTGATACTGGCTCCGGCAACCGCTTGAGCGTGTCGGTCAGGGTCGGACCACAGGGATTGTTCCGGGACGAGCAGGTCACCACAGAAACAGACGGGCCATCGGTAGTCGCCGGGCCGTCCGAACTCGGGGGTGTGCGGTTCGTCGGGACAACCGGCAGAATTAGCGGGTATTTAAGGAAAATAGATCGGATATCATATACATACAGGTGTCACCCCAGCCACCGCTCCCACGAAGCTTTATAAAGGTTAAATACGAGTTTTAAAATGAGACATGGTCGATCCAAAGGAAACGATCAATATCGAAAACGTCGTCGCCTCGACTGGAATCGGACAGGAACTTGACCTTCAGAGTGTGGCGATGGATCTCGAAGGTGCCGATTACGATCCCGAGCAGTTCCCCGGTCTGGTCTATCGGACCCAGGAGCCAAAGTCCGCCGCGCTCATTTTCCGGTCGGGCAAAATCGTCTGTACAGGTGCAAAGAGTACCGACGATGTCCACCAGAGTCTTCGTATCGTCTTTGATAAACTCCGTGACCTGAACATTCAGGTCGAGGACGACCCCGAAATCATCGTCCAGAATATCGTTACGTCGGCTGATCTCGGGCGCAATCTGAATCTGAACGCCATCGCGATCGGACTCGGCCTCGAGAACATCGAGTACGAACCCGAGCAGTTTCCGGGACTGGTCTACCGGCTCGACGATCCGGATGTCGTTGCGTTACTGTTCGGGTCCGGAAAGCTCGTCATCACCGGCGGTAAACAGCCTGACGACGCCAAGGAAGCTGTGGACAAGATCGTCGACAGACTTGAGGATCTCGGTCTGCTCGAGTAGGCGACGCATATCTCTCCCGATACACAGACCGATCAATCGGTACTCGGTCCGACGACAGTCCGAGGTCGTCAAACCGGTCGAGGCTCGATTGCGCTCGATACCAGCGGAGTCGCGCCCGGTGACCATCGCCGCAGGTGTGGTTGCGCCGGTTCCCCAGAACGGATCCAGAACGGCGTCCCCGTAATCGGGTCATATCTATCGGTAGAGGATCACGAGGGGAAACACAGCCGCCCGGTCCCGGAGGTCGTCCGGTCACGTCGGTCCAGACGCCGACGAACCGGCGGTTGCGTTCCGCACAGAAGTACGCCGCCACGTAGCGGCGCTCGGTGTGGGGTTCGAACGACCGGCGCGTGCCGTTGGGAAACGGCAGGATGTACTCGTGTTCCGGTGTGACATAGACGCCCGGAAGACCATCCCTGATCTCATAAACTTCGCGGCGCTGTCTGTCGGTTTGTGCCGGAGGATATCCGGCAACGGTTCGACCCCTGCCGTCCGAGCGCCTCGATGACGCGTGCGTGGTTCGGATAGACGCGAACCCGTCCGTCCAGGGTCCGGGTGGCGTCTCCGATATTGATACAGACGATCCCGCCGGGCACAGACCGTGTGGCTATTATCCTCTCCGGAGGTCGCGGGTTGCTCCCCCACTCGTCTCGTCTGGTGTGTCGAGGGCGTTCGGGCCCCTGTGATCACTCCACGAGCCGTTCGATTTCGGTCACGAGGATGTCGTTGGCCCCGTGTTCCTTGAGATCGGAAATCGTCTCGAACACGCGGTCCTCGGCGACGACGGCGTGGACGGCCACCTGCTCGTTGCCCGCGATGTCCATCACGGTCGGGCCACCCATTCCGGGGATCACGTCTTTGACCGGGTCGAGCCGGTCTTCTGGGACGTTCATCATCAGATAGCGTTTGTCCTCGGCGGCCATCACTGACCGGAGTGCGGTCGTTACCTGCTCGACCTTTGGATCGTCCGCTGCGTCCTCGCTGGCATACAGTCTAACCGACGAGGAGAGTACCTCGTCGATCTCGGCGAGGCGGTTCATCCGCAGGGTCGTCCCTGTCGAGGTTATATCGACAATCCCGTCGGCGATATCCACGTGGGGTGTGAGTTCGGTAGCGCCCGAGACCTCGACGACATCCACGTCGACGCCCGCCTCCTCGAAGTACTGGCGGGTGATGCGCGGAAACTCGGTTGCAACGGAACCGCCGGTAAAATCGGCGGTCGTGGTGATATCGCTCGCTTCAGGGGCGGCGAGGACGATCCGGCAAGCCCCGTACCCAAGATCCAGCAGTTCAACCAGGTTAGTCCCGGACTCGCAGATCTGATCGTGACCTGTAATGCCAAGATCGGCCGCCCCGTCCGCGACGTACTCCGGAATGTCGGAGGTCCGTGCGAACAGGACGGTTACCTCGGGGTCGACAGTGTCGGCGTAAAGTTTGCGATCGGCGCCGTTGACGATGTGTAACCCCGCCCGTTCGAGCAGGTCGATCGTCGGGTCGTGCAGGCGGCCCTTGTTGGGCACGGCAATACGCATATACCGACCGTTCACGATGGGAGGGCAATTGCCTTTCGACACGGACGCGTCCCCTGGCCTGGCCACCGAGTTCACACACCTCACCCGTCGTTCACCCCGACACCAGCAAACTGCATGCCCCGCACGACGATGTCCACCAGGATGATGCCAACACCGACGGCGAGAGTGAACTGCGCCACGGGTACGAGAGCCAACTGCAACGGCGAGCCGAGCGGGACCACCGCGGAGACCCGGGGACCGCCGCCAGGGAGCCAAACAGGACAACGAGATAACGGGGACCGCCGCCAGGGAGCCAAACAGGACAACGAGATAACGGGGACCGCCTCCGAGGCGATCTATCGCACGTTCGGGTCGTTCGATTCCCGGTCGACGAACGGAGGGGAGTTCGACATGCGACCCGTCTTTTATCCACCCGTGTATGGCTCTTCCGATGGTACCTACGCTTCGGGATCCCTTCGGTCAGCAAGCCGGTGGAAGGCACTCAGGATGGCCTGTTTGGCAACCGCGCCGTGGGTCGTCCAGTGGTGTGCGTAGTCGAGCATGTCGTCGTAGACGTCGGGCTTGCAACCCGCGGCTTTGGGGTGGCCGCCACCGTTTACCTGCGCGGCGACCTCGTGGCACTGCTTGAACTTTTCGGTACCTCGAATCGACGCCGACCCGGCGGGTTTGACGATCACGGCTGCGTCGGCCCCCTGTTCGCGCAGCGCCTCGGCCACCTCGTTCTGTGAACATCTGCCGTACGTGACCCCCACAGTCCAGGGACCGACCTCTCTGAGCTGGGCGCGCTCGACAGCCTTCTCTATCAGGGCCGCCTTCTGGACGCGGCGGCTTTCGAGCAACTCCTCGGCCTCGGGTGGGAGGTCCGGGCCGTGTTCCAACACCGTCCCGACGTACTCCTCGGGTTCCACCCAGTGAGCGTAGTCGGCGAGATCGTCCGAACGACTGTCCTCGCGAATCCAGAGGTCGTGATCGCGCGTGACCGCCGCCAGTTCCGCAAACCGATCCGGGAAGTCGTAGGACAGCTCCGAGAGAGCAACGTCTGCAGTACAGACCTCATCCGAGTCGCCGACGACCAGTTCAACGCCAGCCTGGCGAACCTGTTCCGCGAGGGTGTGCGTCCACTGATGATGGTCGTACCACGTCACCGAGTCGACCCGGTCAACGAGCGGTCCTACGTGCTCGATGTCGTCCTGGCTGTCGGGTGCGAGATCGCAGACGTACACTGTCGTGTCGCTATCGGCGTATTCGGTGACCCACTTCAACGACCGTCGGAGACTGTGTGGGCCGGCAGGTACCAGCGCGCCGGTCCCGCGGGCGACCCGAATCAAGGCCGTACACGCGAGGCCGTCGGCATCGGGATCAGCCACGACCACCACGTCGGCGTCACGAATCGTTGCCGTGGCCTCCTGTCTGGCCTGATCGTGATTGAGAGAGTTAGGGCGAAAGAACCCTTTGCCAGGAAGCACGGACTTCCGGCCGAGAGAAAGCCTGTCGTCGTCGATAAGCCAATCTTCCATACCGCTTCGAGCGGATCGACGGTAAAGAATACCGCGGTTTCCCGCAGCCACCGTGGGAGTTCGCCGACCTCTACCTGTCGAACTGTCAGGACTGGTATCGAAACACGCCAGACCACCGGCTCGGCAACGCGTGGATGCCGTCGGTATCGATCACGTAGGGCGTAGAGGGTCGTATATCCCCGCCCCCTTCGGCCGGTGCTCGGCACAGAAACTGGGGGACGAGGCGCCCTTGGCCGACAGCGTGGCTAACGAGCGGCGATCGTTCACCTGTCTGGTCGGACAAACGTCCCTCGAGAGTCTTAGCATCCCCGTTTCACACCCCTGGGCACCCGGGTTCTCACCGACACAGTTGATACTGACGGCTATAACTTCGTGAGCATATTCGACCCCACGGGTTACAGCCAGCGGGAGCACCGACGGAACGTTCGGAGAGGCTGCATCGCACGTCCGCTTGAGTATGCCAGGCAGGTCCTCCGGGTGTGAGTCTATCCCGACTCATCCCACCGGAGTTTTCCGGCACACATCGGGCGTATCTTCCCGCTCGTTAGTCGAGTTCAAGCTCCATTTCGAGTTCGAAGTTGGTGTTTTTTGTTCTCTCGAACCCGGTCTTTTCGTAGAGATTTATCGCCGGGCTGTTCCACCGTTCGACAGACAGCCAGACACGGTCGATATTAGCCTGCTGGCCGAGGCCGAGCACCGTGCGCAAAACCTCAGTCCCGATGCCGGCACCCTGGTACGCCTGGAGAACGAAGATTGCGAGTTCGTAATCCTCGTCCCCGTCACCGACGAGCATTGCGTGACCGACCACCCGGCCCTCGTGCCAGGCGACGATATTAAAATTCCCCTCCCCGATGACGAGTTCCAGCCACTTGCGGGTGTCTTTCTCGTCGATCGGCGGGATGCCCTGTGCTCTGTCCTCCGGACTGAACGCAAGGTACATTTCGACGAGGTGCTCTTTGTTCTCCGGGGCCAGTTCCCGGAGTTCGATGTCGCGTCCTTCGGCATCCGTGACCGTTCGTGGCGGACTCAGGAAGGAGAGAGGGTCAGTTCGGTCACTCATCGGACCAGTGTCACCGAGGTTCGAGCGTTTAGAACGACGAACTCGACGGTGTCGTCAAGCTGAATTTTCCCCACTGGACTTTTCTCTCCGCCGGGGAGCACGATTCGGTCGTGCCCATCACGCTCCGTGAGTTCGATCAGCTCCCCCCCCGGGTCCGTCTCGATGCGTTCGATCGACGCGTCCACGCCGATTGTCTCGATTCGATCCCGAACGTCTGCCTCGATGTCCCCGAGTGACCTGTCACCGGAACTGTAGACAGCAATCGTGAATCTGTCGCCGGCCCCACGGGCGCGCCCGGCCACCTCGTTGAGGGCCTTGAACGAGAGGTCGCTCCCGTCGATTCCGACCAATGAATGCATACTTATGTTTTGTTGCGGGGATACAAAAGCGCAGCGACAGGTCGTGTGATATGGGCGGTGCCAGCGGCGAATCCTTTTTTTTTCCGCGCTCACAGCTACTGGTATGTCCGAAGACCCAGAGGCGGCCGGCCGCGATCCTGACCCAACGTCTGACCCTGCCGGGGGTGGGGATGGCTCGGGAACGGAGCAACCACAGAAGGATACACCGAACGAACCGTCCGCCGCTCCCGAACGCTCACCGCCCGATAAAACACCAGACCAGGACGAGAACGCATCCGAGTCCTCCGATCTCCCGGAGGATGTCCGGAAGTACGACAAGTTTCAGAAGATCGATGGGGGCACGTACGACCGCGCCAACGAGTTCCTGCGCGAACGAACCTACATCACGGCCAGAGAGTGGGCGATTGCCCGCCTCTGTGCCGATTTCCGGACCGAAACCGGGGTCGAGATGACGAAGATCGGTGAGAATCTGCCACACCTCGTTCCGTTCATGACAGACACGTACTCCCCACAGGCGGTAAATCAGGCACGCGCAGCGTTCGAACAGAAAGTCCGTACAGCGGGTGCAACGTTTCTCTACGGAGCGATGTCCGACTTTTTTACCGCCGAGGAACTCGACGATGTGATGTACGAGGCGACGGAGGTGGCGAAGTTTCTCCTGGAGGTCGAGGGTGTTGATCTGTCGGTTGAGGAGGAACTCGAGGCCGAAGATCGCATCTCCGAGGTGATGCGCGAGGTGCGCCAACACAGTGTTGCGCTCCGCCACGACGA
>JAQCMX010000237.1 GCA_028274885.1 Haloarculaceae archaeon | reverse complement strand
CCGCGCTCACCACCAACTGACAGTTCCTCGATGAGACCTGCTGCCCGGAACTCCGCGAGCATGCCGTGGAGATCACTTTCACAGAGAGTCGTCGCCGATAACAGTGTCCGCACACCGACCGGTCCCTCCGAATCGATTGCCAGGAGCAGCCCAACCGCCTGTTCGTCGCGGACTGCGGTCAGCACGTCGAGCACCTCGTCCGGAACAGCACCCGCGTAAATCGACAGCGGCCCTCGGTCTTTGACGGCGGACAGCCGATCGTTTGGGACGTGACGGCGCTCACCGGTTTTGGGGTCCCGAACCAGACTGGACTCGTCAGACCGCTTGAGGAGCAGATAGTGCGTGCCGTCCTCGCCGCGCACCGGTCGGCCCGACATCACTGTGTCTCACCGTCAGTCTCGTCCATACCGTCTTTCTCGCCGACGTCGAACTCGCCATCTTCGATGCGTTCTTTTGTCTTCCGGTAGCGGTACCAGCCGTACAGCCCGAAAACCACACCGACCGCAAACACCTGCAGGCCGAGACGGGGATGCGTCCCGAATCCGACGAGCATCACCCCGATGCTCACAGCAAAGAGCGAAACGTTAAATACCAGTACCAGCAGCCAAAATGAGTTGCGCAGATTCCCGTCAACGTCCCCGTAGTTGTCCTCTGGGGAGGGGATATCCGGGCTGGGGGCGGTCGGGATCTCCGGTTCGATGTCGAAGTTTCCCTTCTCGTACTCCGAAGTTGCGTCTTCCGATTCGAGGAGTTCGTCCGGATCAGTGTCGAACGGATCGGCCACACCTCCTCGGTTGGCACTGGATGGAAAAAGTGGTTCGGGTTCCGGTCCCCGGAGTGTCGTGTTAGAACGGACCGCGATCGCGACCGTGACCGTCCTGACGGGACTCACACTCCCCGTTTTGATTGATTACTATGCGACCCTGATACCCACACTGACCGTTGTTGTTGTACTTGCAGCGCTTGCACCGGCACTCGAGGTTCTTTGATGAGCTTCGTGACGCCATACCCACCCTTTGCGGCCCCGCCTTTTTTATCTTGTCCAGACTGCCTCGGGAACCCCCGTTCTGGCATCTCGAAACGAACCACGTCTGTCCAGTCTGCTCGCCGGCAATGTCACAGTCGGATCCTGTCCTGGGGACGAGATACCACCCGTTCCGTTGCGAAACACCGTTCAGTAGTGCCAGGGAAACTGCTGAAAGTTCGGTTTGCGGCCCTCGTTGAACGCGTCCCGTCCCTCACTCGCCTCCTGGGTCATGTACCCGAGTCGCGTCGCCTCGCCGGCGAAGACCTGCTGACCGACCATCCCGTCGTCGGCCATATTGAACGCGTACTTCAGCATCCGGATCGCCATGGGTGAGTTGCGCGTGATTTCGTCGGCCCACTCGAGTGCGACTGTCTCGAGTCTGTCGTGTTCGACCACCTCGTTTACCATCCCCATCTCGGCAGCCTCCTCGGCATCGTAATCCCGGCCGAGAAAAAAGATCTCCCGGGCCTTCTTCTGTCCGACCTGTCTGGCGAGGTACGCCGACCCGAACCCACCATCGAAGGAGGCCACGACGGCATCGGTCTGTTTGAACATCGCTTTTTCACTGGCAATTGTCATATCACAGATGACGTGGAGTGAGTGGCCCCCACCGACCGCCCAGCCGGGCGCAACACAGACGACCGGTTTCGGCATGAAACGGATCAGACGCTGGACTTCGAGGATGTGAAGACGGCCGATCCCCTCGTCCCGGGCCTCGTCGTCGATCCCCTCCGAATCCGCCTCGGACTCGTACTCGTACCCCGACTCGCCACGGACCGACTGGTCGCCGCCGGAACAGAAGGCCCACCCGCCGTCCGTCGGTGAGGGGCCATTGCCGGTAAGGAGGATACAGCCCACGTCGGACTGGCGGCGAGCGTGATCGAGTGCGGTGTAGAGTTCATCGACTGTCTCGGGGCGGAACGCGTTGCGGACCGCAGGCCTGTCGAATGCGACCCTGACCACCGGGACGTCGGTTCCCCGGTGATAGGTAATGTCCGAGAAATCGAAGCGGTCGATAGATTCCCAGCGAGACGGATCGAACAGTTCTGAAACCATAGTGTGATATAGAGACGGATACAAAAAGATTCGGCGAATCCGTTTACTCCGCGTCCCTGAGGGAGATGTCGTGTTCCTCTGTAATGGTCTCGACGAACTCCTCGACTGTCTCCTCGACCACGGGCAACCCATCGCTCTCGTAAGCCAGCAACAGTCGGTACACTGTGACGTACGCCCCGATCGTGGCCACCACCGCGAGAATCAGGTTACCGACGAGCAACCGGACGACGATCTCAGTTCCCGCGTCGAGAGACGGAACTTCCCCCACAGCGACGCCCTCGACGGGCCCCAAGACGAGCACCCCCAGAGAGAAACTGAGGAGGTAAACACCCCACTTTACCACGGGATTAAATACGAGCACAGACGCAAACAGGGCCATCTTGTTGACACACTCCAGCAGGTACGCGAGAACGACGAACAGAAGTAGTCCAACACCCAGCGTAGGAAGCATCGTAATGAACGTTCCGAGTGCGAAACTGCTTGCGACCTGGTGGGGCGTGTGATCCGACCTGAACGAAGTGACGACCTCCACACGGGCACGCTGTACGTATCCACTGAGGCGCGCCCGAGACATGTACCGACGTATCACTGCCCGCGGCAAGTACCTGGCGGGGAGCAATCGCGATACCCGACACTATACCCACCGACATAGGGTACGCAGACGAGATCCCGAAGCGGTCGGTACACGTTCGCCAGGAACTATTAATCCAGCACCAGATACTATTATAGGGCAGGCGTAGATAGCTCAATGACACATACGAAGATCAACACCGATGATGTCGAACAGGTCTCAGACGCGATGCACTTTCTCAAAGAGCCACTCGAGTGTCGTCAGGTCGGTGTGACCATGGCTCGCTGTGAACCGGGGTGGAAGGGCAAGCCACACGACCACACTGACGACGGACACGAGGAGGTGTATATCCTCATCTCCGGAGCGGCGACTGTCAGGATCGACGACGAAGACATCGAGATGGAAAGCGGGGATGCGGTCTGGATTCCGCCCGAGGCCACGCGTCAGATCCGTAATGCTGACACCGAAAGCTCGTTTGTCCTCGTCAGTGCGCCCGAGGCTGCCGGGGACGCAACCGAGGGCAGATCACAGTGGATCCCTGACGGCGTACAGGGCTGAGGGTGCTCTTTGAGTCCACCAACGCCCACGACAGCTGATCCGGTAAGCCCTGTTACCGTCAGAAACCCCGAACCGCCCCTATTCCGGGACCGGATCTACGTCTCGTCGTGTCCGCTCGGATCCTACATCTTCCGCGGTTTCTCCCCCGACGTCAGTTTGTCGCCGGAACTGTCACAGCAGCTTAGAGCGCGTAGAGTTCGCCGTACTTTTCGCGGACGTGTTCGAGGAAGTACTCGGCTGTGAGATCCTCACCGGTGGCCTCCCGGACGAGTTCGGGCGTCGTGTACCGGCAGCCGTGCCGGTGGACGTGTTCGCCGAGCCAGTCCATCAGCGGGTCGAACTCGCCGTTCCGGATCCGTTCGTCCAGGTCACCGATATCGCTCTCGGCGGCGGCAAACAGCTGTGCTGCGAGCATCGAGCCCAGTGAGTAGGTTGGGAAGTACCCGAAGTTGCCGTACGACCAGTGGATGTCCTGGAGACAGCCCTCGGCGTCGGTTTCGGGACGGACCCCGAGGTACGACTCCATCTTGTCGTTCCAGACGCCGGGGAGCTCGCTGACCGCGAGGTCACCCCTGACGAGGTCGCGCTCGATTTCGAACCGGACGAGGATGTGTAGGTGGTAGGTGAGTTCGTCGGCTTCGACCCGAATGAGGTTGTCGTCGTAGACCTCGTTTGCACCCTGGTAGAGGGCCCGTGGCGTGACCTCCTCGCCGAGATGATCCGCCACTGTGGGCGCAAACAGCTCACAAAAGGCCCGGGACCGGCCGACGTGGTTCTCCCAGAGGCGGGACTGTGACTCGTGGACCGAGAGGTCGCGGGCTTCACCCAGTGGCGTCCCGTACTCGTCCTGTGGCAGCCCGAGCGTGTAGCTCGCGTGCCCGAACTCGTGGATCGTCGATCCCAGGGCCTCGAGCGGGGTTTCGGGGTCGAACCGCGTCGTGACGCGGGCGTCAAACTGGGTGCCCAGCGAAAACGGGTGCGGGGCGGTGTCGAGCCGGCCGCGGTCCCAGTCGTAGCCCAACACGTCCAGTGCCTCCCTGACGAGGTCTTCCTGTGCGGTCTCGTCGTATCTGCCCGCGAGTGGGGATGTGAGTTCGACCTCGCTGTCGCGAATCTCGTCGATCAGCGGTGGGAGTCGGTCGCGGAGCTTTGCAAGCACCCGCTCGATTGTCTCGATGTCGAGATACGGCTCGTAGTCCTCGAGGAGGACGGCGTAGGGATCGCGGTCGGGATCGATCTCGGCGGCGTACTCCCGGCGCAACTCGACGAGTTCGGTGAGTGTCCCCTCGAACTGCGAGAAGTCATCCTCCGCCTTTGCCTGCTCCCAGACCGGAATCGCGCTGGATGAGGTCTCCGAGAGGGTTTCGACGAGCTCCCGGGGGACACTTTTGGCCCGTTCGTGTTCCCGGTGTATCTCGCGGACGACCGCTTGTCGGTCACCCCCGAGGTCCGCTGCCTGGAGTGTCTCGAGGGCGTCTGCAAGGCTGTCGTCGGTGAGCATCTCGTGTTTGACCGACGAGAGAACCGACTGCTGTTTCGACCGGGCCGGTGTTCCGCCCTCCGGCATCATGACCTGTTGATCCCAGGAGAGATACCCCGACGCGTCCGACAGATAGCCGAGTTGTTTGACCTCCTCGAGAAACGCTTCGTACTCAGTCTCGGTGGATGAGCTAGCACACATACCCTGCCGTTAGTACCCCGCGCTCATAACCACACGGGAACCGTTCGGAGACGGCCGCGGGCGTGTCGGGGCTCGACGGTCGCCGTCACGACCTGTCACACGCAGTGAACTGCTGGTTCCATGGGCAAAAGCCGTACCCGGCCGGGAAATCTCTTCAAAAAGGATTTACTTGCTCGCTGGTAGAGACGTGGTATGAAGGCAGTCGTGCTCGCCGGCGGATACGCTACGCGGTTGTGGCCGATCACGCGGCACCGCCCGAAGATGTTGTTGCCCGTCGGTGAGACGACGGTCATCGACCGGATTCTGGGCGAGCTTGAGCGGGACGACCGAATCGACACCGTCTTTCTCTCGACTAACGAGCGCTTTGCCGACGCGTTCGACCGACATCTCGCCGGGGGTGGCTTCGAGAAGCCACAGCTGAGTATCGAGGAGACAATCGACGAAGAGGAGAAACTGGGCGTGATCGGTGCGCTCGCACAGCTCGTCGACAGGGAGGGGATAACCGACGACGACCTGCTCGTGGTTGCCGGGGACAATCTCATCAGCTTCGATCTCTCGGCGTTCGTGGACTACTTCGAGTCGACGGACACCTCGACGCTTGCTGCGTACGACGTGGGATCGCGCGAGCAAGCCACCCAGTATGGTCTCGTCGACCTCTCCGGTGACCGTGTCGTCGGTTTCCAGGAAAAGCCCGACGACCCGCCGAGCACGCTCGTCTCGATTGCCTGCTATGCCTTTCCCGCCGAAGATGTCCGGTTCCGCGAGTACCTCGATGCGGGCAACAACCCCGACGAGCCGGGGTGGTTCATCCAGTGGCTCCAGGACCGGCGGCCGGTCCACGCGTTTACCTTCGAGGAAGCGTGGTTCGATATCGGCACACCGGAGAACTACCTCGCTGCGGTCGCCTGGGCACTTGACGGTGAGACAATTGTTGCCGACAGCGCAACTGTCGAAGCCGCTGATCTCGGAGACAACGTCCACCTGATGGCCGGCGCACACGTCACGAACACTACCCTCCAGCGCTCGCTCGTCTTCCCGGGTGCAACCGTCGAGGGCGGGACGATCCGGAATTCGGTGGTCGACGAGGAGGCGCTCGTCTGTGGCCTCGACCTTTCGGGCGCGCTCGTCGGCGCGCACAGTCGACTCCCCTGACGCTGTCCTGGAGTGCGGTTGCGCGTCACCGTCAGACCGGACGATCACCGCCGCTGGATCTCGTGGCGTCCGAACCCGTAGCGCAGGCGGTTGGCGAGTCGTCGCGAGAACCGACCCGACTTTCGACCAGTCGTCCGGGAGGCAAACCGTTCCGCGAGGGCCTGGTAGATCAGTGGCAACGGGACCTCCTGTTCGAGACTCTCCTGGATCGTCCAGGTTCCGGTCGATCCCCCTGCGACGTGGTCGGCGACACTCCCTAGCTCCGGGCCCTCCTCGCGGAATGCCTCCTCACACAGCTCCAGGAGCCACGAGCGGATGACCGCGCCGTTGGTCCAGGTACGCGCGACAGCCGCCAGATCGAGGTCGTACCGGCCCTCGTGGAGCAACTCGAAGCCCTCACCGTAGGCCTGCATCAGAGCGTACTCGATGCCGTTGTGCACCATCTTGACGTAGTGACCCGAACCGCTCGGTCCCATCCGGTCGTGACCTTTGGGGCCGGTCGCGACGGCGTCGAAAGCGGGGACAACCGCCTCGTAGGCCCACTCGGGACCGCCGACCATCAGCGAAAACCCGAGTTCTGCGCCGGCGGGACCGCCACTCGTGCCACAGTCGAGGTAGGCTGCGTCGGTCGCCTCCCCGCGGCGGACCGACGCCTCGAAGTGAGAGTTTCCTCCGTCGACGATGACGTCCGCAGCGTCGAGATACGGTCTCAGTTCCTCGAGTGCAGCGTCGACCGGGTCGCCGGCGGGGACCATCAGCCAGATGCGTTTTTTTGGATCGAGCGTCTCGGCGACCTCGGCGATCGACTCTGCGGGTGTGGCGCCGGCCGCTGCCATCGTCTCGACGGCTGCCTCGTCGACGTCGAACGCGACCACGTCGTGGCCCGCATCGATGAGCCGTTCGGCGACGATCTGTCCCATCCGTCCGAGTCCGATGATACCCAGTTCCATACCGGTCGATGCGTGCAGCGGAAGGTAGGGATTGTGATTTGCACACGAGCCGGCCGTGATCCAGCTTTGCGGCCGGAGCGTCGAACCCGGCCGCCGTAGGCGGGCCCAAACCGTAATCGACCCATCGATATGAGTGGCCGGTAACCTGATGTTTATTTTCCTACGGAAACCAGAGCATGGTATGACAGATGTGGACCCGTCACCCGAGCAGTTTCGGGAACTCATGCTCGATGACGAACCCGACTTTGCGGACGTGATGCGGTGTGTGTTCGGAATTCAGCACCACGAAGCCCGTACCTACATGACGCTGCTCGAGAACCCGGGGAGCACTGTCGAGGAACTCGCCGGGGAGCTGGACCGCGACCGGAGCAACATCAACCGTGTGCTGTCCACGCTCCGTGACAAGCAACTCGCCGAACGCAATCGCCGACTGCTCGACGGTGGGGGTCACGTCTACCAGCACTCCCCAACAGCACTCCCGGAGACACAGGAGTTGATGCACGAGACACTCGACGCCTGGGCGGAATACGTCCACCGGCAGATCGACGCGTTCGGGGACTGACCGTGCTTTCTTGTTGAGGTTTTATCGACCCGTCCACCGGAGCAACAACAGCGTGAGTTCGAACAGGAGGACCATCGTCAAACCGACCACGAACGGGGCCATCCCGGTCGGATCGGGGCTGAATATAAACGCGACTCCGGCGAACCCGGCCCAGAAGTAAAACCGCCTGGAGGCGAGCCAGCGTCGGGTGGTCACCCCCATCATAATTGCAAGCATAATAAACAGGGGGATCTGGAAGATGGCCGCGAAAAGCCCCATCATCAACAGGATGAGATTGAACGTGTCACCGAGACCAAAGGCGATGGTGGCGACATCCTGTGAGTAAAACAGGAAATACGAGAAAATAAACGGAAGAACGAGAAAGTACGCGAAGGCGACACCGACGAGTGCGAGAACCAGACTGGTCGGGACGGAGGCGAGGTAGTAGCGGCGTTCATTGGGGTAAAGCCCCGGCCGCATGAACAGGTACGTCTGGTAGACGAACACAGGCAGCGCGACGAGGAATCCGACGAGTGAGGCCACCTTCAGGCGTGCGAGTACGAGCCCAAGCGGGTGGTAGACGCGCGGGCAAGCCTCACCACCGGTTTCCACCGGGCCAGGCAGGACGGAGCCGGTAGTCAGACATTCACCGGGAGCACCGGGCAGAAACGAGTACCACAGAAAGTTGACAAGCCGGTCGGCAAAGGGAAACGTGGCCGCGCTGACAACCGCCATGATGACGAGGACGATCCCGAGCCGGCGGATCATCTCCTCGATGTGCTCGGTCAGGGGCATCTCCTGATCGTCGGGCGCGCCCCCGTACCCACCCGATGTGGGTTCGGGTGAGTTGGGTGTGGGCGTGCCCCCTGGTATCGAGACATCCTCCTCTGGACCACCGTCCGAGCGGGTTGTCCCCGGTGCTGGCCCCGGATCCTGGTCTGACGAGACGTGCTCATCGCTGGATGAACTGTCCCCGTTGCCATCCGCTCCCGAGCTCATCGAACGCCGGTTTGCTTCGGTCTCTTGTAAGCCTTCTCTCTGTCGACCGTTCGTACCCTCGGTTCTGTCCCGCTGGCGGCCCGTCTAAAGATCGGTCGTGCCAGACAATGAGTGGTCAACACGTGATGGCGTCCGAGGATACAGCCCACGCCGGATGATGGAGAGAAGATCCGGCACCCGAAATGGAAAGAATTTGATGTATAGTCGGCGGTATCAACCGACCTGTTCGCTCTGTTCCTGCTGGATCTCCCAGAGTTTCCACTCGTCGTCCTCGGGCCGTAGTTCGAACCGATCGACGATCTCCCAGGTCGTCCCCTCCGCGTTGGTCCACCGGTACTTCTCACGGACCACTGCATCTTCGTTCGTCTCGACTAAAAGCTCCCGCTCCTCGCTGGTCCACTCGACGCCCTCGGCCGGTGGAAACTCCGCCTCCCAGAACGTCTCGTTGCCCCACCGGTCGCGGTCGCGTTCCGGGGAGTCGGGGTGGAACAGTTCCCGAAAACCACTCTCGTTTCCCGCTTCGAAGCGGTCCCAGTACGTCTCGACGACCGACAGCGGCCCGCTGTCGTCGCTTACCTGTGGGGCACCGTCACTGCCCGAACAGCCTGCGACCGAGACCACCGTCACGGCGGCGAGACCGAGGTACGCCCGTCTGCGCATACCGGTGTTCCGGGTTTCCCGTTAATAACGGTTGGTAGTCGGACCGGAGCAAAGCACCACCGTCTGACGACCCCGTCGCTGCGAACACTCTCACCCGACCCGCTTCGCGTCGGTCATGAATAGATTGATAACGGGTTATCAGCAACACGAATCTAGATGGCTGGTGCGCTTGACGAGGACACAGCAAAGACTCTCGCTAGCGGCCGCGCGACGGTGCGTTCGATGCTCTCGGCCGCCCAGGCCAATCTCAAGCGTGTCTTCCTGTTGTTTGTCGTCGCTATGCTGGGAACGATCTGGGCGCTACGGGCGTTCGTCTGGGAGCAACTCAAGCAGGATCTCGTCTTCAACCGGATGGACGTAAGCACCGAACAGGCCACAGAGATTGTCGTCGTGACCCCCTTCGACGTCATCCTCCTACAGGTGAAAATCGGCATCGTCATGGGTGTTCTCGTGTCGATCCCTCTGTTGATCTGGTACAGTCGGGACAGTCTCCGCCGGCGGGGGCTCTGGCCCGACACGACGGTCCCACGCTGGAAGGTCTGGTCGTTCGTCGTAGCGATCGCGCTGCTTTTTGTTGGTGGCGTCTCCTACGCGTATCTTCTGTTTTTCCCGATTATGTTCGACTTTCTAGCGGCAAATGCCGCCCAGTCCGGGTTCGAGCCGACGTGGTCGATCGTCATGTGGACGGAGTTTGTGTTCCTGTTGACACTGTCTTTCGGGATTGCGGCACAGCTCCCGCTGGCGATGAGTTCTGCGGCCCGGATGAACGTCGTCCAGTACGAGACCTTCCGTGACAAGTGGCGCTACGCGGTCGTCGGGATCTTCGTTTTCGGTGCGATGTTCTCCCCGCCGGACCCCTTCACCCAGATCATGTGGGGTGTTCCGCTGGTCGCGCTGTACTTTATCAGCCTCGCAGTCACCAAGCTCGCGGTCGTCTCCAAGCGCGCGAACAACCAGCTCTCGAACTGGACGGTTGCGCGAGCGCGCTGGAACCAGCTTGGCGGTGTCTTTCTCGTCGCTGCCACAGCCGTTTATACCTACCTGCACGAAGGCGGGCTGGCAGCGACCAACGACGCTCTCGACTCCATCGGCTCCGGATACCGCTTCCCTGTCGCCGACGAAATCGGTGTCTTCGGGCTCTCTCCGACCGCGGTCGCGGTCGTCGCGGCTGCGGTCGGGGGACTGGTTGTGACCGGCCTCGTCCTCTTTTATCTCAAAGTCAGAACACTCGACAGACTGGCCAGCGAACAGGCCAAAACCACAGAGGGCACACAGTCAGCAACGACCGAGACGGAACAGGCCCCGGAGGCCGGCGAGCCAGCCGAGATAGACATCGGCGCGATGCCACGGCCGGCCGTCGAGAACGCCCCAGTCGAGGCGTTTGTAGCGCTGAGCGAGGAGCAGGCACTTCAGTACGCACAACAGGCCGTCGACAACGACAACCCACAGAAGGCACAGGCGATCCTCGACCGGTTCGACGAGGCCCAGGAACTGAAAAAGCAGCAAACAGAGGAGGACGACGAGGCCGGCTTTATCACCTCGACGACGGCCAACATCATCGATCCCTTCACCGAAGACGAGACCGACGAAGAGGAGATCGGCGGCTACTACTACGATCTCGCTTTCATCTTCGAATCGCTGACCTCGAAGGCAATCTGGATCGTCGGGACGTTCATGCTGGTGATGGCCGGGTCGTTCCTGTTTCTTTACCAGGGCGGGATCTTGCGGATCCAGAACATCTTCTTCAGGAACATGCCCGATGCGATGGCAGAGGAGGTGGCCATCGTCGCGCTTCACCCCGTCGAAGCGCTGATTTTCATGCTCAAATTTTCGATGTTACTCGGTGGGATAGCCGTCGTCCCGATCCTCCTGTATTTCGCCTGGCCGGCCATCCAGGATCGTGGGATTTCGACTGGCAATCGTAGCGTGATCCTCGCGTGGGGTGGATCGCTGTTTGTCACGCTGTTTGTCGGCACCCTCCTTGGCTTTCTGTACGTCGCACCGACAGTCATCTCCTGGCTAGCACGCGACGTGATCACCTCGGACATGGTCATCGCATACCGGATCAACAACTTCGGTTGGCTGGTGGTCTATCTGACCGTCGGGATCGGTCTGCTCGGGATGATCCCGACCACCATGTTTCTGTTCCACTACGGCCGGATTATCACCTACAAACGGATGCGAGAAAGCTGGCGCGGCGTGGTGCTTGCCTTTTTCGCCGCTGCCGGACTTCTCTCACCCTCGGGGGTGTTCACGATGTTGATCGTTGCGATCCCACTCGGACTTACATATCTGTTCGGTCTCGGGATCCTGTGGATCTACACCCGATTTGAACGGCGCGCCCCGCGTACCAGTGGCGAACCCGCCGACTGATCCCCGGCCTACAGCGGAGCGCCGGCAATGACCAGTTTCGCGCGCTCGTCGCCGGGGTTGCGGACGTGTCTCGTGGTCGTGGCGTCGACTCTGAGCGCCTCATCCTCCCCGACGGAAACGGTGTCGTCCCCGACATCGAACTCGACGACACCTTCGGCAACGAAGTACACCTCCTCCTGGCCGTCCTTGCCGTGGTCGTGTTCTTTCCCTTCAGCGCCCGGGTCGAGTTCGAGGACGGTCAGGCCGAGTTCGTCTGTCGACAGTTCACCTTTCAGAAACCACATGCCGCCAAGCTCCCCTGGGATAGCAGATTCTGCGTCTGTCTTTGAGGCAGTCTCGTAGCCCATACACGGGACAACAAAGGCCGGAAATAAAAAACGATCCCTGCCGACAGCGGATCCTGGACGCCGGCCGGTCACGACATACAGCCGACCGGACACACCACATTGCCTGTAGGGCTGCCGTTCGATATTAACCCAGGAAACGAACTTATAGACACCTGAAACCGCTTCAGGCGGCTCATGTGATCGCTTGGTTGGCTCAGGCTCGTATCCACGGGCTTTAGACTGTTGCCCTCGTGGCTCGTCGTATGGACCCAACAAACTGGCAGACGTACCTGGTCACGCAGGAACCGCTGTCGGCAGGCCGTTCGACAGCCGAAATTGTCGACGCGGCGATTGCGGGCGGTATCGACGTGGTTCAATTGCGTGAGAAAGACACCACCGCACGCTCGCGGTATCAACTCGGGACAGCGGTGCGCGAACAGACAGCAGCGGCCGGCATCCCGCTGCTGGTAAACGATCGGGTCGACATTGCACAGGCCATCGACGCCGACGGCGTACACCTCGGCGACTCGGATCTTCCAGTCCAGGTTGCACGGGAGATCCTCGGACCCGACGCGATCGTCGGACGGTCGGCTTCGACGGTTGCGGCCGCAGAGAGCGCCCAGGCAGCCGGTGCGGACTATCTCGGCGTCGGGGCAGTGTACGCGACGGGTTCAAAAGACGATATCGACGACGACGAGTACGCAATCGGTCTAAAGCGTGTCACCGAAATCGTGCAGGCGGTCTCGATTCCGGTCATCGGGATCGGTGGTATCACCCCGGAAAAGGCGGGGGACGTGGTCGAAGCCGGCGCCGACGGTGTCGCGGTCATCTCCGCTATCACCGCGGCCGACGAGCCACAGGCCGTCACCGCAACCCTGGAGGAGGCGGTCGCTCATGCCCGATGATGACGACGCTGTAACGACCGGGGGTGTCGATCTCTCCGGCGAGGCGCTGGTCGGATCTCTCGCGACAATCAGGGAGCGCGAACCGCTGATCCAGATGCTCACCAACGAGGTCACAAAAAACGACCTTTCGCAGATCGTCCTCCACTGGGGAGGGCTGCCGGTGATGTCTGACGCCCCCGAGGAGTCGACCGAGATGGCCGAACTGGCCGCCGGGATGCTCATCAACACAGGCCGAATGAGCGACACGAACGTGGAGGCGTTGCACAACGCAGGTCGCACCGCGACGGAACTGGGGATTCCGGTCGTACTCGATCCCGTCGGGGCCGGTTCGACCCCCACGCGTATGCAGGTCGCACAGAGTCTGCTCGAGGAGGTGGATTTTGCTGCGATCAAGGGTAACTACGGCGAGATCAGCGCCCTGGCGGGCAGCGAAGCCGAGGTCAGGGGCGTCGAGTCCGTCGGCGAGTACGAAAACATCGACGAGAGTGCCCGCGCGCTGGCTGCTGCAACCGACACCGTCGTCGTTGCCTCGGGCGTCAACGACGTGGTTGCCACCGCAGCGAACACGTACACCGTCACCGGGGGTCACGAGATGATGGGCGAGGTGGTCGGCACCGGCTGTATGCTCGGTGCGACGATCGCTGCGTTCAATGGAGCCATCGAGAACCCACTGACTGCAACCCTCCATGCCACCCTCTCCTTTGGCCTGGCGGGCGAACGTGGCGCCGCTCTGTCGTACAACGGTCCGGCAAGTTACCGTATCAACTTCCTCGACTCAGTGTTCGGGATGCGTGACGTCGACGCGGAAGAACTGGACGCGACCGGCCGCGTCCACACGGAGAACTGACCGGACGGAACCGTCCGGAGCGACGAGGCATCTGCCCTGGGGTGTGTGATACCCACCTTTTCGGCCGTCCGTCACACCCCACCCTATGGAACCCACGTCGGTTATGCCGGGGAGAATCGGTACGACAATTATACCCCCTTGAGACCGGTTCGTCCGATACGACGGGCTTCGTGGAAATCGAGAGGCGCCCGGAGAGATTAAAAACCACAGAAGGATCATATACGGGCCGATGACGGCCCGAGAACAGAAGATAGCGAGGTACATGGGATTTGACGACGAATTGGTGAACGGACGAATGTATAATTTCTACGAACAGGCAGTGGACGGGTTCTGGAATCCGACTGAAATTGACCTGACGCAGGACAAGGCTGACTGGGAGGAGTTGACAGAAGACCAGCGCAACATCATGCTGGAGTATATTTCGAATTTCATCGGTGGGGGAACAACGGGTTGCCGAGGAGATCCCACCGCTGGTGTACGCGGCGTATCGGCAGGGCCGGTTCGACTGGGTCGCCCACCTGTCGGTCTTCCAGATGGAGGAAGCGAAACACGGGCAGTTCTTCCAGTACTGGCTCCAGGAAGTGTACGGAACGGTCGAGCCCGAGGAGCTCGTCCCGCACCTGCACATGGAAAAGGAAACCAAAGAGGGCAACGGCAAGTACGACGACCCGACCTGGCTTGCGATGGTCGTGGTCGACACGTGCGAGCAGTGGGGGGATATCTTCCCGGGTCTGCAACAAGCCTACCAGCACAGCCTCCAGGACGAGGCCCGCCACGTCGGTGGCAGTGCCCACATCATCCGCGAGATCCTCGAGGAAGACCCCCAGTACGAGCCGACCGTTCGCGAGGTTCTCGAGGGCAACGGGGAGTCGCTGATCGGGTTCATCAGCTACCAGCTCGCAAACCCGGAACTGGATCTCCAGCCGTACCAGGAGTTGAAAGCCCGCCAGTACCGCCAGCGCTGTCGGGAGATGGGTATCGAACCCAACAAGCAACTGTCAGAGCGGATTCGCGACTCTGACGCCAACTTCGCTCGAGTCTGATATTTTTTGAATATTCACAAAAGTTTAATACGTTGCTCGCGTCCGCAGAGTTGTCATGCGACGAATAGACACTGATGAAACCGGTGATGTCTGGGGAGCAATCGACGAGACGTTCGTGAACCAGTTGTACGACGGAACCTTCGACCCGACGTGCGTAGTGTTTCACTGGCGGAAAAACCCGCCAAATCTGACGATTGCGCCGTTCGACAACGCCGACAACGTGGACAGGGACAAGGTCGAGAAACTGGATGTCCCATTTGCCCGACGGTACGTCCACGGCGGCGGGCATGGGCTCCACGTCCCGGAGACACCCATGGTACAATTCTGGTATCGGAAACCGGACACGACCCTGGAGGCGGAGATCAATCGGGCCGGGCGTGCCTGTGAGGCGGCAATGGAGAGTCTGGGACTCGAGGCGGAGTACCGGCCGATTGGGGACCTGGAAATATACGTGGGCGACGATCTTGTCAAAGTCATCGCCGTCGGGGGCGGATCGGCCCACTTCGATGACTTCTATAGTATCACGAGTGGCAGCCTGATCTGGGGTGTGAGCGAGGATCTGGCGATGCTCGACGAGGTATCCTCACCGCCGCCCGAGAAGTTCGAGGACAAGGACACCGACAAGCAGGCCACCCGAATGAGTCCGGTCGAGGTGCTTCTCGACGATCTCGACGTAGAGGTGACACGCGAGGAGGCAATCCAGGCGCTTGTCGACCACAGCGCCGAGGAACTCGTCGGTACCCAAAAAGTCCAGGAAGCCAGCTGGACCGACGAGGAAGAGGCGTCAATCGAGAAGTACCGGACCTTCTTCGGGCAGGACAGTTGGATCGAGCGGAAATCCGCCAGCCGGATGGCCCAACAGGCGTCCAACGAGCACGAGATTGGGATCGCGGCCTACAAATCACGCAAGACGCTGCAGGCGAGTTTGATTCTCGACGGGGGGCAGATACGCGACGTCCAGTTGACCGGTGATCTCTACATCCGACCGGGGGCGACGCTCACCGAACCGGGCGCGTTCGCACACCTCGAGGACGCCATCCTTGGCCTGGATGCGTCCGACCAGGAGACCATCGAGCAGGCCATGGTCGAGGCTTTCGAGACGTACCACATCGAGGCGCCAGGGATCGAACCCGAACACTTCGCCCAGCCTGTCATCAGGGCTGCCAACAACACCCAGCCGGTCACCGAGTATCTCGACTGATCTTAGCCACCTCTGGCGTCGGGGCAGCCAGAACCGACACACTGGGCTTTCTCGATACGCCCCCGTTGTGACTGGTTGCTCTGGCCAGAACACGCTCGAAGCCGTCGGCACCTGTCTCAGAGCACAGGCCATCGAAACCGAACGCAGTCATCCGGAGACGTCCGCGGGATCGTGCCGGTCCACCAGCCCGTCGAAATCGTCGTCAAAGCTCAGGATAGCGTCGACATCGTGGCGTCTACACAGTGCGATGCTCGTCGCATCGGTGAAACTCAGCTGCTGGTCGTCGTATCGTTCGAAGATGTCGACCGCGTCGGCGAAGACCGCGGCCGTTACCCGCAGCATCTCGTAGGTCTGGGGAACGGAATCGGCACCCCGGAGCCGTTGGCCGAGTCGCTTCGCGGCCGGAAACGAACCGCCACGCGTGAGCGTCAGCGTGACCACCTCGCCGTAGATACAGTCGCTCAGATACGGGGGACCGAATTCGCCGTCGTAGACCGCATCAAGCGCGCCACTGGCAGCTCCGTGTCTCGTCGCGTCGGTGTCGTGGTCCGCGTACAGAACGCCCGTATCCACGAGGACGGTCATCCGTGAAGTACCGCGGGGACAAGCCCCGAGGCTTCACCGTTTTGACCGCACGTCCCAAACCAGGCCGTGCCGTCGCAGGCGAATGTAATTCCCCTCGACCTTCCCGAGATGGGTCGGCTGGAATTTACACCCGAACGCCCGGTGCGTCCGTGAGGGTCGGCGGCTCCACCCCGCCCGACAACACCCGTCTCACCTGCCGTAGCAGGGTGTTGAGAGGTGTCGCATTTCCTCGCA
>JAQCMX010000236.1 GCA_028274885.1 Haloarculaceae archaeon | reverse complement strand
ACCGTGGCGGTGGCCCAACCGACGTACATCTCCTACGTCCCGGGTGTCATCTTCTCCGGTGGGGAGCCACTGGCTGTGCCGACCCGTGTCGAAGACGAGTTCAAGTTGACCCGTGAGGCACTCGAAGACGCCGGCGCCCACGAGGCCGACGCGCTGGTCTACTGTTACCCGAACAACCCGACTGGCGCGACGATGACCAGGGAAGAACTCGCCGAAGTCGCCGCATTCTGTCGCGAAAACGACCTGATCGTGCTGTCCGACGAGATCTACGCGGCGCTTTCCTACAAACACGACCACGCGTCCATCGCGACCCTGCCCGGGATGCGCGAGCGGACAGTCGTGTTTAACGGCTTCTCGAAAGCGTACGCGATGACGGGGATGCGTCTGGGGTACGCGATGGGTCCGTCCGAGGCGATCACGGCGATGAACCGCGTCCACCAGTACACGATGCTGTCGGCGCCGACGACTGCTCAACACGCGGCCCTCGACGCGCTGGCGAACTGCGACGACGCTCTGGCCGAGATGCGTGACCAGTACGACCGCCGCCGGAACTTCGTTCTCTCGCGCTTCTCGGAGATGGGCATCGACTGCTTCGAGGCTTCTGGGGCGTTCTACGCGTTCCCCGAGTGCCCAACCGACGACAGCGAAGCGTTCGCCGAAGAACTAATTCAAGAGAAGAAGGTGGCGGTCGTGCCCGGCGGCGTGTTCGGCGCAGGTGGGTCCGGCCACCTCCGTGTGTCGTACGCGACGGGACTGTCGGATCTCAAAACGGCCCTGAACCGCATCGAAGAGTTTATTTCCTGATACTTTCTCTACACATATCTTCACTGTCAATGAAAAGAGAATCCCGAATCGACAAACCGGAAGAAAGCCGCAAAACGGGCGAACGGGCGGTTCGATGCCGTCTCCGTCGGTCGTAACGTCCGGTTACGAGTGATAATGTAGACATAAACTTTTTTCTCCCGTAACAGTAGAGTGATGCGTAATGGCAACCGATGACAAAGAGGGGGGCGACGCCAATCCAGTCGACGCCGAGGGCACGAGCGCCGACGCGGAGGAGCTACTCGCTCGGGTCGAACGTGCCACAGTCGGTGAGTATACATGGGAGGATTTCCGACGGGAGTTCCACACCGGTGGTCCGTTCGACCGCACTGAGTTCCTCGGGTTCGATCCCCGGAAGACGGAGGACAAACTGATGCAGGGAGCGAGTGCCGCCAAGGGACTGAACGAGCCGTTCCAGCAGTTTCTCGATCCAACTCGGGTGCCCGTCGTCAAGGACCACTACAAATGGGAACACTACAAACAACAGTACTACTACACCGACGGGACGCCACCGACGACGGGGGACGGGGAGCAGAAGGCGTTCGACCCGGCCGACGCGCTCGGGTTCGATCCGGACGAGGCCGAAGGCATCCTGAGTTTTGGCGAGGGCCTCGCCTCCGAACTCGACGCCGTCGTCGAGGACCGGACGGTCAACGTCAACGAGGACCTCGATGAAGACATGTTCTTCTCGACCGTCGACGGCAAGACGACGGTCGTCAACCGTTATGACGTGGAGAAGTCCGTCCCGGCGTCGAAGAAGTCCCACTTCGAGGAAATCGAGCGGTACTGGGTGAACAAGCCATACGCCTGCGTTATTATTTTCCACTCCAAGAAGGAAAACGAGAAGAAGTACTACGTCATCGAGCCACACCTCAACCCGATCGAACGGGAGCTACAGGATTTCCTCGCCGGCAAGCTTCGAACGGCGATCAAATACTCCGAAGACGACGTCGTCGTCGAGGGCAGCGAGGAGGACCGCGCGGAAGTCATCCAGCGCGAAGCCCAGCGGTTACTCGACCGGTACGACCTCCTGCGCGGCGACAGCACGGTCGAACCCGACCTGGGGACGATGGACAAGTTCAAGCAGATGATGGGGATGGAGGTCGAGTTGCCCACCACGGCGTCGGGCGGGCTCTCGGGAATCACGGTCCGGCCCGAACCTGCGATCCTCGACGAGGACCCCGAGACCCTCAGCGAGTACCAGGTCGAGAAACTGCTGTACGTCCTCAAGCGCAACTTCATCGGGTTCGCGAAGATCGACCCGGTCAAACACGACATCAACGTGGAGGACGTCTCCTGCGACGGGTACAACAGCCGGGTGTTCGTCTACCACACCGACTACGAGCAGATCATCTCCAACGTCAAACACGGTGAGGAGTCGCTCGACGACTTCGTCGTCAAGCTCGCGCAGCGCTCCGGCAAGGGCATCTCCAAACGACAGCCGCAGGTCGACGCGACGCTCCCGGACGGGTCGCGTGCTCAACTCACCCTCGGTCGGGAAGTGTCCGACCACGGGACCAACTACACCATCCGTCAGTTCAAGGACGTTCCGTTCACACCGATCGACCTGATCAACTGGAACACCTTCTCGCTGGACGAGATGGCATTCCTGTGGCTCTGTATCGAGAACAACAAGAGCCTCATCTTCGCGGGCGGTACGGCGTCGGGGAAGACCACCAGCCTGAACGCGGTTTCGCTTTTCATCCCCTCGAGCGCAAAGATCGTCTCCATCGAGGACACCCGCGAGGTCGAACTGCCCCAGCGGAACTGGGTCGCCAGCGTCACCCGACCGTCGTTCGGCGAGGACGACACGGGCGACGTAGACGAGTTCGACCTGCTGGAAGCCGCACTGCGTCAGCGTCCGGACTACATCGTGATGGGTGAGATCCGTGGTGAGGAGGGACGGACCCTCTTTCAGGTCATGTCGACGGGGCACACCACCTACACCACGTTCCACGCCGACTCGGTGGGCGAGGTCATCAAGCGCTTCACGACCGAACCCATCAACGTCTCGAAGACGCTGTTTACCGCACTCGACCTGGTCAGTATCCAGACCCAGACCCGGACGGGTGGTCGGAAGGTCCGGCGGAACAAGACCCTAACCGAGATCAACGAGTACTCCGCGGAGAACGACGAGATCAACGTCAGGGACGTTTACCAGTGGCAGGCCGAGACGGACGAGTTCATCCAGATGGGCCAGTCCAACACGCTGGAGGAAATCAAGTTCGACCGCGGGTGGGACCAGGAGAAGCTGGACGAGGAGCTGTTCAAGCGGAAGATCGTCCTGGCACATCTCATCAACAACGGCATCAACACCTACCAGCACGTGGCTGCGACGATCCAGGCGTTCATCAACGATCCCGACACGATTCTGACGCTGATCGCTCACGGCCAACTCGAGAGCAGCCTCGAAGACCTACAGGAGATGGAGTCGGTCAAGATCGATATCGACCCGAAAAAAGAGGAGATGGTCCCGCGGCCGGATGCTAGCGGGGAGATCAGCGAGGAGACGACGGACATCCTCGACAACGCCATGCCGCTGTTCGACCGGTACAAGAGCATGGAGACCCCGGAAATCGTGAAGGCACTGTCGGGCATCGAAACCGACGAGGGGATGATCCCCGAGGAGGAGGAGGAAGAGGACGACACCGAGATCGACTTCGGGCAGTTCGTGACCAAAGCCGGCGCGGAAGCGGAGGAAGGGGACTGAGATGAGTCTCGACACGCGAAGCGGCCAGGCAGTCGGCAGCACGAGTGCCCTCGGGGACACGTTCTACCCCCTCTACGAGTCGCTGTTCGACGACGAGGGCGATTTCGTCGCCGGCGTGGAGAACAAGTTGGCCCAGGCCCGGATGCCACAGAACGTCGAACTGTTCCTCTCACGGGCGCTCGGTGTCGGCGCGCTGGCCGGCCTGACACTGTGGATCGTCGGCTCACTGCTGGGCTATCTCGTCTTCGCGCTCTTTTTGCCCGACGCACCGGTGTTGCTCGGTGTCGCCGAGTCCGCCATTCCGCCGATCCTGTTGCAGTTGAAGATCCCGTTCCTGGTGTTCGTCACCGGCATCGTGTTCGGGCTGATCGGCTTCGGTATCGGCTTCGGCTCGCTAGTCTCGATCCCGTACTTCCGTGCGGGGGCACGCAAACGCGAGATTAACGTCCTCCTGTCCGACTCGATTTCGTTCATGTACGCACTGTCGGTCGGGGGACTGAATCAGCTCGAGATTCTGCAGGCGATGGCCCGGGCCGACGACACGTACGGTGAGGTGTCAAAGGAGTTCCAATCCATCGTGCTGGAGACCGAGTACTTCGATACGGACTACCGGACGGCGATCCGCAACCAGGCGCTCCAGACGCCGAGCGACGAGTTGGCACAGTTTTTGACCGACATGCTCTCTATCGTCGACTCCGGGGGTGACATGACCGGCTTCCTCGAGGACCAGAAGGAAAAACACATGCGAACGGCCAAGCAGGAACAGGAGATGGTGCTGGAGACGATGGAACTGTTCGGTGAAATGTACATGACACTCTCGCTGTTCCCGCTCTTGCTCATCATCATCCTCGTCATCATGTCGATGATGGGCGACTCCCAGCAGTTCCTGCTTCTGGGTACGGTGTACGGGCTGATTCCGCTGACGGGGGTCGGTTTCCTCGTGCTGGTTTCGACGGTCACACAGGACGAGATCGGCGACGGATACCTCCGGCCAGAGGGCAGTCGCGACGACGTGGTCGTCCGCGAGGGGTTGGACGTGCTGAACCTCGGTCTCGTCGAGAAGTACACCGACGACCGTGGAGTCTTCGAGAAGATCAAGGGCCGTGAGCGGTCCCACGAACTCAGCGCAATTCTCCGGAAGCCACACGTCTTCTTCCGGGACAACCCGACGGTCGTGCTCGGGCTGACGATTCCGGTCTCCATCGTGGCGGTCGTGCTGAGCGTGCTGTACGGGTTCGCACCGCTGTCGCCCGAGGGCTTCGTCGACAACCCCGTCGGTGCGACGTTCTTCTGGTTCTACGTCCCGCTGTATCTCAACTTCGTCCCGCTGATGATCTTCTACGAGTGGAACGTCCGGGCGCGGCGTGGCGTCGTGAGTCAACTCTCCGAGAACCTCCGGAAACTCTCCAGTGCAAACGACACCGGCATGACGCTGCTGGAGTCGTTGAGCGTGGTCGCCGAGACCTCGTCGGGGAAGCTGTCCGACGAGTTCGAGACGATGTACGCGAAGGTAAACTACGGGACGAACCTGAAAGACGCGCTGCGAGAGTTCAACAACAAGTACCACATCCCGCGGCTCGCGCGGACCGTCAAACTCATCAGCAAGGCACAGGAAGCGTCGAGCCAGATCGAGGACGTGCTGACGACGGCGGCACAGGCCTCGGAGAACCAGGACGACATCGACCGCGACCGGAAGTCCCGGACGCGGATGCAGGTGGTCATCATCATCATGACCTACCTGACGCTACTGGGCGTGATGGCACTGCTGAAGACGCAGTTCCTCGACGTCATGTCCGGCCTGGCCAATCAGGTCGGCGGTGGCGGCGGTAGTTCCGCAGCGGCTGGCGGTGGCCAGTTCGGCTCGAACGTCGACACCGGCCTGCTGTCGGTGTTGTTCTTCCACGCGGTGACGCTGCAGGCCGTCCTGTCGTCGTTCATCGCGGGGTACATCCGCGAGGTCGACCTGATTTCGGGGGTCAAGTTCGCCGTCATCCTGCCGACCATCGCGCTGGTCACCTGGATGGCAGTGGGGTAACGGAGCGTCGACAGTGGGGGATTCAGAAGTCATGGAATTCGAGACAGGACAGGAGCCGTCGGGCGAGGAAAGACTGGTCGGGGACGACCGCGGACAGACGAATCAGGATTACATCATCGGGATCACGTTCCTGCTTGTCTCGGTGTTGTTCGTCTTTGGGTACGTGCCCGGCCTCTACTCGTCGTACGCCGACCCGGTGGACGGGACCCAGTTCACACAAACGGACCGGGCCGCCGAGTGGCTCGTCGACAACTACAGCGTCAAGGGGGCGGAGAACGTACTGGAGTACGACGCGACCGACCCCTCGGCCGGCATCATGAGCCTCTCCGACGAGACCGAGTTCGAGGCGTTCCGCCGGAACGCGAGTATCAACACCACGACAGACAGACGTGCGCGGCCCAACGTCAACATCATGATCGTCAACAGCAGTCGGCTCAACGCCCAACAGTTGTCGGAGCCGATTGTGGCCGACGGCAACCGCCTGGAGTTCGGTGACGACTACGAGAACCAGTCGGCCGCGACCAGCAGGCGGGTCGTGGACCTCAACATGACGGACAAGCCAGCCGAGGACAGGGGCGTTGTCGCCGACGCAGACGACTACTGTACCCCGTCGTGCTGGCTGATCGTACGGATCTGGTGACACTATGTCAAAAGATACCACACACAGAGCGCAGGCGTACACCCTGGAGGGTGTCTTCGCGGCGATTATCGTCCTCACGTCGCTGGTGTTCGGCCTCCAGATCGTCGACATCGGCCCGTGGGCGAGCGACACGAGCGAACAGACCAGTGCGCTTGAGACCAGGGCAGAAGACGTGCTCGCGCTGACGGCCAACAGCGGGAACCTGAGCAGGATCGTCCGCTGTTACCAGGTCGGGACGGAGAGCTTCGAGGGTGCCACGCTCGACGACGAGTCGACCAAATTCGAGCGACTATTAAACCAGTCGCTGAGCAATCAAAGTGTCAGTTTCAACGTGTACTTTCGGTACCAGACCGAAAACGGGGCGGTCGAATCCGAGGCAGTCTCACAGGAGACGGGTGACCCACAGAGCCTCATCGCACCCTCCGACACCGCAGTGGTCGCCAGTCGGACGGTCGCTATCTACGACGACGAACCAGTCAGGATCGGTGGTGCCAGCGGCACGGCCTGCGGTGACACGTTCAGCAACACGCCCAGAACCGTCGAGCAGTGGTCGAAACAGCGTCCGTACTTCATATCGGACGTGGCCCCGAACTCCAGCCTGTTCAATATCGTGGAGGTGCGGATCGTCGCATGGTGAGCCCGACGCTCCCCGACGACGAGCGCGGGCAGTTGTTGCTCGTCGGCGCGGCGACCATCGCCCTAGTCATCGTCGGCTCCGTCATCCTACTTAACGGGCTGAAATTCACCGACACGGTCGGGACAGAAGGCAACTTCGACTCGACGGACGAGGCCCAGCGAACCGCGGGGATGGTCCGCCAGGACCTGTCGAAGATGGCCGACCGCGTGCGCAGTGAGACCGGACTCGCGGGCTTCGAGACGGCCATGCGACAGAGCATCGAGATATACAGCAATCGGTTGTCGAACATGACCTTCGCCGACAGCGCGACGTACGTGAACGTCAGTCTCAGCGCGAGTGCGTCCGAGGGTGGGCCGCTGGTGACGCAGAATCTCTCGACGCCATCATCCGGCCCTGACTTCCTCAATCCCGAACCGTGGAGCAATCCGGACAGTCGGGAATACGACGTGGCGCGGGGGGCATCGACGGTCGGACCGTTTAATTTCACCGTGACCCAGTTTCCGTGTGACAGGGGGGCCAGTCCAACGGACACGAACTTCACTGTGACCGTCGAGAACACCAGCAGTGGGAACGCTTGGGAGATGCGACTCGCGAGGGATACCGACGGAGCCGCGTGTCCGTCGGTCCAGGGAACCCGATACATCGAGATCTACGACGAGTCGGGGACGAAACTACAGAGCTGGGCGTCCGACTCTCAGAGCTGGTTCCCCGGCGTCGGTGACGGACCGGTTAGGATTGACCTCATCAACGAGACGATAAGCGACAGGGCAGTCTCCCTTGACTTCGCCGAGGGTGTCGACCCGGAGTATCGGATCAGGTTCGAGAGTACGAACGGCGGCGGGCCCGACACCGACGGAGAAGGGTCCTACTGGGTCGGGAGCGATGGGAGCTACCCCGGGTTCCTCGATCTCAGCGCTACACAGCCGAACGTCCGCCAGCAGATCCAGCGCCCGGCGTTCGAGTTCGTTTACGAGCGGCCCGGCGTCAGGTACAACACGACGCTGATCGAGGAGGGAGGCGCATGAGCTTCCGGGGCGACACCCGCGCGGCCTCGATCGCTCTCAACCACGCACTCACGCTGGGGATCACGGCGATCCTGATATCCGGGCTGATCATCGGGGCTGGCCAGCTCGTGACCCAGCAGGAAGAGCGGGTCAGCGAGCGGGGGCTCACCGACGTGAACGAAGTGCTGGTCAGTGAGATCCAGCAAGTCGACCGCATGGCGGCCACGGGATCCCCATCGGAGGTCCGGTCGAGTGTCTCGCTCCCGTCCCGGATCGGCGGCGGCGGGTACAACATCGAGTTGCAGGTCTACAGCGAGAATCGGGTCGTCCTCTGGACGAACTCGACGACGTTCACCGTCCCCGTCAAAATCGACAACGAGACGGCCGTCTGTGGGCGGGCGCTCTCTGGCGGCTCGACGAGCGTCACGTACGTCCCCGACGAAGACTGTCTCACCATCGAATCGGAGGTGCGCTAACGTGTTCGACGACACCACGCGCCGCCAGCGAGCGGTGTCCGATCTCGTCGCGTTCACGCTGACGTTCGCGATCATCGTCAGCGGCATCGGGTTCGTGTACGTCAGCGGGTTCGACGCGCTGGGCGACCTCAGAGACGGGGAGAAAGCCAACAGCGCCGACCGGACGATGCAGGGAATCGCCGAGACCTACGAGGAGATCCACGAGGAGGACATCCCCGGCCGGTCGCTCGAGATCGAACTCGGCGGGAGTTCGCTCCGGACGGTCGAGTCGAGACTGGTCGTACGAATCAACGATTCGGCGCCGACCGAGAACACGATCTACGAACGGACACTCGGTCCCCGGGCCCTCGTGTTCGACTCGCAGGGGGTCCCGACGACGTTCGTCTACGAGATCGGTGGGTTGTTCCGGCTCAGCCGGGAGGGACAGCTCCTTCGCCGTGGGCCGACCTTCGAGTGTACCGACGACCGGGCGACCCTGTCGCTGATCTCGCTGCGCGGGAACATCAGCCTCGGCGGCCAGACCTCGGTGGTGCTGGTCGGCCAGCACGTCGACGAGGGGTCGCGGAAACTGTTCCCGGGTCCGGATCCGAGCAGCAATCAGTACTTCCAACCCACCGAGGCGGGGAACGTCACGGTCGACGTGTCCGGGATGGCCGCAGCCGACGCCTGGAGCCAGTACTTCAGCCGGAGTGGCTGGGACGAGAGCGCCCGTGACGGGGAGTTCTACTGCAGGGTGTACGAGCCGGGCGACGACGGCGGGACCGTCTTCCTCCGGCGGACGGTCATCGAACTGTCGACGATCTATTGACGCCTGACGGTCCGTTGTTTCCGCTGGTTTTGCCGTGTCACGTCTCAGCGCTCTCTCGGTGCACGCCGAGGTGTCCTAAACCTGATAGGCTCGGATCGGGCACCAGTTGGCCGGCATGTCGGACACTGTGTCACGGCCAGCGTGACATCCGAAATCGCTGCACTTCGGAGCCATGGGCCGTCCGGGATCCACCGCCGATCCACGATACCGAACCTGCTCGACGACAGTCCATACTGCCGGGAAGTATAGCTGTTCCAGTGACGGGACGAATCACAGCGAGAAGAGAGGATGGATTCCAGCGCCGGCGCGGCCAGCGAGGATGGCGGACATCTCCGACCGGAGGATAGTCAGTGAACGTTACCCGCCGAGCGCGATGACGTTCGCGTCGATGGAGATCAGGTCAGTGTCGAACGAGGCCTGGGACGGCGCGTTGTCGGGGACGAACAGCGTGCCCGACTTGGAGTCGTCGCTGGTCGACACCTCGTAGGCGTAGACGCCCGGATCGAGCGTCGTGTCGAGGTCGACGGTTGCGATGTCCGCACCGGCCCGGACCTGCACGGACTCGCTCTTGTCGATG
Source organism: Haloarculaceae archaeon (assembly GCA_028274885.1). Taxonomy (GTDB): domain Archaea; phylum Halobacteriota; class Halobacteria; order Halobacteriales; family Haloarculaceae; genus Halovenus. The sequence goes on along the minus strand of JAQCMX010000236.1, from coordinate 1,061 downwards.
TCCGCCGATCCGGACGGGCTGGTCCCCTCCCAGAGTTTCACCGAGAGCGAACCGGACTTCGAGATCAGTTCCGGATTGTTCACGACGACGTCGAGCCGCTGCGGAGCCACGTCAAGATCGGTTCGGGTCCCCGGTTCGAGTTTCGTCACGCCGACGTAGGTCCCGTTGACCAGCAGTCGCGGTTCCTCGACGTTGACCTCGACTGTCGACGTGGTGTTGGCCGAGGACACCGCCACTTGCATTTTCCCGCGGGTGCTGTCGTCCGGATCGAACGTCATCTGGACCGTCTTCGTCTGCCCGGACGAGAGCGTGAGGTCGTCTCTGGTCTGGGGCGAACTACCGACCGAGGCGTTGATAGATTCCGTCGTCGCGGTGAAGTCGATGTCCTGTGTCCCGGTGATCGACCCGACGTTGGTCACCTCGGCGGCGACGGTGAAGGTCCCGGTCTGCTCGACGACCGTGTCGGTCGCCGACGAGTCGACGTTGACGACGAAGGCGTCGTACGACGATGTCCCGATGTAAATGCTCCGGGTGACGCTCTCGTTGTTCGCGCTCAGGTTGATCGTCAACGTGTGCGCCCCGGGAGCCATCGTCGGGGCTTCGAGCGAGACTGTCTTGCTCTGCCCGTCGCTGACGTTGACCCCCGAGAGGGTGTCTTCGGTTGTTCCGTCGACGGCGAGCGTGACGTTCGTCGTGTCGGGTGCCGTCCCGATGTTCCCGACCGTGACGTTCACGTCGGGGGTGTCGGTCGGCGCGACCTTCGCGGGTGCCTCGGTATCGTTGATCTGGAGGAGCGGTTCGCCCGACCCCGTCGAGACGTTGCTGGTCGCGTTCAGCGCCTGGAAGAGGACGACCGCGTCGTTGAAGTCCGGGTCACCGGAGGTGAACGCGTTGTCCGGGTCGGCATCCTCTTTCGACAGTTCGTACATCAGGACCCGCTGGTTCTCCCGTAGGTCGAACCGTCCGTTCGGCGTCGTGTAGTTCGCCAGGATCTCCGAGGCGCTTCGCTGGTCGGGCTCTGCGGCCTGGAATCCTGGCACCTTCTCGCCGTCTTCCTTGAT
>JAQCMX010000231.1 GCA_028274885.1 Haloarculaceae archaeon | reverse complement strand
ATGTATTTACCTGACCCCGTCCCGGGGATAGACTGATTCACCTCGTTCCAGTAGGAACTTTTTGACGAATCGCAGCACTCTTAGCTCTGATATCCTAATCTTGTGCATGCCAACGAGACGTGAGTCGCTTGTCCTGGGTTTTTCTCTTTTGACCGGGTTGGCCGGCTGTACCGGAACGGACGGGTCAGACTCGACAACAGAGGCCGGAAACCGAGACGAGACCGTCGAGGCCACACTGCAACTGGAAACGGTGACCGACCGACCCGAGAGCCCGCTCGCGTTCGATGAAACACCAGCGGGCAGATACTACGTTGCTGACCGTCCCGGTCAGATCTATCTTCTCAACGAGGACTCCTCAGAACGGGCACTCGATCTCTCCGGAGCGATACGCACGGGCAGCGAACGGGGTCTTCTCGGTCTCGCGCTCCACCCACAGTTCGGGTCGAACGGCCTCCTCTACGTCCGGTACAGTTCCCCACCACGAAAGAACACGCCGGATTCGTACAGTCATACATTCGTCCTTTCGGAGTTTCACGCTCGCGGTGATGGGACGATCGACCAGGGCTCCGAACGCATTCTCCTGACGATCCCGGAGCCACAGGGAAACCACAACTCGGGCCCCATCGCGTTTGGCCCCGACGGGTATCTCTACGTTGGTGTCGGTGACGGCGGGGCAGGCGACGATATCGGCAGGGGGCACGTCGAGGATTGGTACGAGGCCAACGACGGCGGGAACGGGCAGGACGTCCAGCAGAACCTCCTCGGAAGTCTCCTGCGTATCGACGTCGACGACAGGAGCGGAGAGAAACCGTACGGTATTCCGCCGGACAATCCGCTCGTCGGATCGGAGGGTCACGACGAACACTACGCCTGGGGGTTGCGCAATCCCTGGGGCATCTCCTTCGACGGGACTGCTCTGTACGTGGCCGACGTGGGACAGAACCGCTTTGAGGAGGTCAATCTGATCCGGAACGGCGGCAATTACGGGTGGAACGTCAAAGAAGGCACGAACTGCTTCCGGGCGGACAGCTGTCCCGGAGAGACACCCGACGGGACCCCGCTTCGCGGTCCCGTTGTCCAGTATCCACATTCCGGTGACGGGGTCACGGGCAACGCGGTTGTCGGGGGTCACATCTACCGTGGGAGCAAGGTTTCCACCCTCCAAGGGCAGTACGTCTTCGGTGATGTGACGGCAAATGGGAAGCTCTTCGCCGCCACGCCAACAGAGGAGAGACCGTGGCCGACTGAGATACTGGAAGTTGATGGAGGCGGGGAACAACTACAGCAACTGTTGCTCCTCGAACGTGGTGCGAACGAGGAGCTATACGCCCTAACCCCCGGTGGTGTGTATCGTCTGGTTTCCTCGTAGGCCACGGGCAGTATCAAAACGGCGTCACGACGGTCAGGCAGCCAGGACACCTTGCAAACAGAACCGTCTCGTCGTCTGGACACATTAGAGTCGAAAAATACCCCGTCAGACGCATGTCCGACCGCAAGCGCTGGCTCGATGAGTGGTGGGCAACGTCACCGTCTGCGTGCCAGCAGGGAAACCACAGCCACTGCCGCGGCCACAGCGACTACCGTGAACCCGGGTCCGCTGTCGTCTGCACTCTCCTCGTCTGTGCTCTCACCGTTCCCCTGTTCGTCATCCCCCATCGTGTCATCGCTCTCACCGTCGTCACCCATCGCTCCGTCCGTCGACGAATCGTTCCCGGCTTCACCATCGTCGCCGGTGGCGGATTCGTCGACTGCTATTGCACACTGTGCCGAGTTCTCGGTTCCGACCGATTCGAGATTAACATCGGCCAGTGCCCCGGAGTGGAATGCTTCGGCCATGTTGGTCAAGGGCTGTACGTTTCGCGGTCCGTGCTGGCTGATGAGGTTGGAATCAACCCTGACGATCTGGTCTTGCTGGACGGCAGTGGATTGTTGAACTGCCTCGGAGTCAGGGATCGGTGCGCCCTCCTGGAGGATCAGCCACTCGGGATTTTCTTGAATGATGGTTTCCTCGCTCAACTCAAAGTAGCCCGTCTGATCGGCCTGGGTTGCGATGTTGGTGCCGCCCGCGCGGGTAATGAGATCACTCTCGAGTGTGTCAGATCCGGCTGTGAATCCGAAGAACTCGTAGTAAACACGGGGGTTTTCCTCGTCCGCGGTCGCTTCAGCGATGCGGTCGCTGATCGCACGGGTCTGTGCAGCCACGTCCGCGGCCGACCGGAACTCACCGGCAAGCAGCCCCACATTTTCGACTTCCTGGGTCATCGCATCCAGATCGTTCACCAGCGGGTAGTAGTAGACTGTGATCCCCGCTTCACGGAGGCTCTGGACGACCTGTTCGTCGTTGACGTTTGGAACCAAAACCAGGTCTGGATCCAACGCAACTATCTGTTCGACGTCGGGTGTTCCGTCAGTGTTTACCACGTTCGTCTTGTTCTCACGGCCGTCGAGGTACCCTGTGTACTGGGTGACCGGCATGCCAACCACCCTGTCCTGGGCACCGATTTCCCACATGTGCTGGGCTGCGTTCGGTGCGGTCACCACGATGCGCTCGGGTTCTTCCGCTAATGTAACCGTCTCGCCGGTCGCGTCCTCGACCTCGACCGGGTACTCACACTCCACGACGTGCTCGGAGTTACCGGCCATGCCGCTCCCGTCAGCGACAGCGCCACCGGCAAACACGAGGCCGGAAGCGAGCACAACCAGCAGTACAACAAGAGTTCGTTGCATGACTCAGGCATCCGTTCCAATGCAATAAATACTTATCTAATGCAACTCGATTTGACTCACATGCGGGTTGTTTTGCAGGCACTGTTGTGGTCGGGGATGCTTGCAGTTGCACTCGTCGGCGTTGTACTCACGAGTGCGACGATCGGGCCGGCAGATCTTAGCTACGCGGTCGTCGCAAAGGCGACACTCAATGCGCTCGTGGTTCCGAGTGGTCTGCACCCGGAGGTGACGACAGCCTCGGTTGGAAGTCTGGAGTTTCCATTCCCACTTGTCGACATCAGCTACACCGACCTGTTTTCGTTCCCGGTCGACGAGCGCGATCAGATTATCGTCGAGGACATCAGGCTGCCACGGATCGTCCTCGGGGCAGTCGTCGGATTCGCACTCGGGACGGCGGGAACAGTGATGCAGGGATTTTTCAGGAATCCAATGGCCGATCCCTCGATTATCGGCGTCTCCTCGGGGGCCGCGGTCGGGGCCGTCGCTACGATCGCGTTCCCCTTGGCAATCCCGTTTGGATTGCAGACGGCGGCATTCACCGGCGCGTTGATCACCGCTGCCGTTGTCTACCTGATCGCCACAGAAAACGGACGGACACCTGTCGCCACGCTCCTGCTCGCAGGGGTCGCGATACAGACGTTTCTCGGTGCGGTGATCTCCTATATGCTGTTGCACACGGGTGAGAGTCTCAACGAGGCTGTCGTCTGGCTGATGGGCCATCTAAACCGGAGTACGTGGAGCGATGTCGAGGTCACGCTCCCGATCACAGTGATCTTTTTTCTGATACTGATCGCCTACGCCCGCGACCTCAACGTTCTCTTGCTCGGTGAGGAGGACGCGCAGTCACTCGGGATCGAGGTCGAGCGAACCAAACGGCTGTTACTGGCTGGTTCCAGCATCATTACAGCCGCAGCCGTCGCGGTAGCGGGGGTCATCGGTTTCGTCGGTCTGATTATCCCGCACATGATGCGACTCGTCGTCGGGGCGGATCATCGGATTCTCATCCCTACGAGTGCACTCGCCGGCGGAACCTTTCTCGTAATTGCTGATACCTTCGCACGCTCGGGTCCCGCTGAGGTGCCGGTTGGTATCGTTACCGCTGCCGTGGGCGCGCCGTTTTTCCTGTTTTTGCTCCGACGGCGGGAGGTGCACGCGCTGTGATCTCTGCTCGCGATGTCTCCGTTGCCTTCGGCGATATCGAGGTCCTTACCGGTGTAACTCTCTCCGTCGAAACCGGTGAGTTCGTCGGTCTCGTCGGTCCCAACGGTGCGGGCAAGACGACGCTTTTGCGCACGTTAAACGGCATCCTTGAGCCGGACGAGGGGGGCATTGCAGTAAACGGCGAGCAGATCAGTGACTGCTCGTCAAAACAGATAAGCCGTGAAGTCGGGACGGTGCCACAGGATACCCATATCGGATTCTCGTTTACCGCCGAACAGATCGTCGAGATGGGACGTACCCCCCACAGATCCCGTCTGGACTGGAGCGACGAGGCTCGTCCGGTCGAGAATGCACTCCAGCGCGCGGAGGTCGAGCACCTGCGCGAACGCGAGATAACCGAATTGAGTGGGGGAGAACGCCAGCGCGTCCTGCTCGCTCGCGCACTTGCCCAGGAACCGTCCGTGCTAGTTCTTGACGAACCCACCGGAAGTCTCGATATCAATCATCAGGTGAGCGTCCTCGAACTGGTCACGGATCTCGTCCGGGATGGACGGGCCGCAATCGCTGCGATCCACGATCTTGAACTCGCTGCACGCTTTTGTGACCGTCTGATCCTCCTCCACGAAGGAACGATCCGGGCGAGCGGTTCACCCGCGACGGTACTGTCCGACGACAAACTCGACGAGGCGTTCGACACGACAACCACTGTCTCAGAAAACCCTGTAACCGGGGCGCCAACCGTGGCAGCCATCGGTGAACGTCCCGACCGTGATGCCCGGATTCACGTGGCTGGTGGCGGAGCGGTCGGCCAGGAGGCGATCAGAACGCTCTGGCAGGCCGGCTTCGAGGTGAGCGTCGGTCCGGTCCCAGAAAACGACGTGGCCGCCCAACTGGCCGACCAGTTGGGCCTCCCTCTCGTCACGGCACCAGCGTTCGACGGACCCGGCGCGAGCCACCGACAGGAGGCCAGCGCACTTGCAAGAGAGGCCAACGCCATTGTGCTGGTCGACGGTCCGGGACGGGAGAGCCTACGGAACGGCTATCCCTCCGAGAACTCCGCTGTCCCGGTGGTTCGGGCCAATCTGGGGAACTCGGCTGAAACAGCTCGGGGAGATGGTGGCACCGTCGAGAGCGTCCAGAGTGTCGATGCTGTGGCACAGAGTGTGATAACTCTTCTCAGGAGGCGCGGACGGGGGCCGGAACGGACTGAATCGCTGGAGGGAAAACGCGAAACATAAGTGCACCCCATCTAAAAGGCGAGTATGCTACGGGGCCGGTCCGGACCGACGCCAACGACGTTGCTCGGAACTTCGGTACTCGGGGTCTACCTGCTCGTGGTGGTGGGGGCAACGGCCTC
>JAQCMX010000044.1 GCA_028274885.1 Haloarculaceae archaeon | reverse complement strand
CGTCGGGCACGGCAGAAACGCCGTCGGAGCCAGCAGAGCAGTCGTCCGAGGCGCCCTTCTGAACCGCGACTGTGCCGACTCACGACCCCAGAGGCGACTGTGGGTGAGGGTAGCCGACGTTTGATAGTGATTAGTGCGGTTATTTTGCGTTCCCATCCCAGGGATTGACATCTCACAGCGTGTCCCCGATATCTTCTTCGAGCATGGCGGTAAAGACTCGCACTAATCAGTATGAGACGTCTCACCCTTTAGCTTGAAGCGGGACCGTCAGGTCAGGACGTCGACGTCGTAGCCGGCGGCTTCGAGCGCGTCGAGCAGTTCCGCCACGTGTTCGGGACCGCGCGTTTCCAGGTCGAGTGCCACCTCGGCGTTGTCCATTGCGACATCCCGGGAGGTCCGGTCGTGGCGGATCGCGTAGATATTTGCCCCCGTTCCGGAGATGACACTCGCAAGCGAGTCGAGTGCGCCGGGACGGTCAGGTAACACCGTCCGGATCCGGAGGTACCGACCGATCTCGATCATCCCCCTGACCAGTACCGTCGTCAGCGTATTCATATCGATGTTGCCGCCACACAGTACCGGAACAATCGTTTCGTCGTCCTCGTAGTCGAACTCGCCGGCGAGCAGTGCCGCCAGCGGGACCGCACCGGCGCCCTCTACTAGCGTCTTGCTGCGCTTGAGCAACTGGGTAACCGCGACCGCGATGTCGGCATCGGATACGGTCACGACCTCGTCGACACACTCTTGAATCACCCGGAAGGGTTTCTCCCCGATCGTTCTGGTGGCGATCCCATCTGCGATAGTGCTGACGCTATCGCGTTCGACGCGTTCACCTCGTTGGAGCGATTCTGCGGCGCTTGAGGCGCCCTTGGCTTCGACACCGACGATCCGCGTGTCGGGTTGGTTGCCGGTGATCGCCGTGGCGATGCCTGCAATGAGACCGCCGCCGCCGATCGGAACGACGACCGTGTCTACGCCGGGCAGATCCTCAACAATCTCGAGTCCGAGCGTTCCCTGCCCCGCCATGACCTCCCAGTCGTCGAAGGCCGGCAGATAGTACCGACCCTCCTCCCGTTCGATCCCCCTGGCGCGCTCTGTGGCCTCGTCGTAGTCGGTCCCCGCGAGGATCACCTCCGCCCCGTACTCGCGCGTGGCTGTCACCTTCGCATTCGGGGCTCCCTCGGGCATCACGACCACCGAGTCGACGCCCATCCGCGACGCTGCGAGGGCGACCCCCTGAGCGTGGTTGCCAGCGCTCGCCGTGACCACGCCGGCCTCACGATGTTTTTCGGGGAGGGTCGCGATGCGGTTCGTTGCCCCTCTGATCTTGAACGCGCCCGTCCGCTGGAACACTTCCTGTTTCAGATGGACATCCGCACCTGTCATCGCCGAGAAGGTGTGTGAATACTCCAGTGGCGTGTGTCGTGACGTCTCGGCAACCCGCTCCCGGGCCGCCAGAACGTCGGCCAGTTCAAGCATACCATCTGTTTCGCCCCCGGAGGTGTTAGTGGTGTGGGGACACGGATCGAGACAAAAGGGCATGTAACGCACAGTCACGACTGCACCCGGTCTGTGTCCGTGATCGCAAATCCGTGTACGACAGATGACAGATAAAATCACGATGCACAGGGCGAATATGCCGCCTGTCATAGTGATGATTGCGAGTCTGTACCGCTTTCGCGGATCAAAACGGCTGTTTCACGCCATGACACAGCACTATCTGTGACGTGGCCAGGAAAACTACCGCAGTAATCACTATCAGACGGGTGTCTGTCCATCCCGGTTTTGTGAAACAGACAGTGTGACACCGGCCGGGGAAAGCAGCCGGTGAGACGGTTTTTTTCGACGCGTGAACCGCTACCCTGATACACGTCCACGACAGTCTCTCTGGTATGATCCGGATCGTCTGGGGCGAAGGGACCGCGGGCACGGCCAAGGCGTCGTTTGACGCCGCGCTTGCAGAGGCGGGCCTGCATCAGTACAACCTGCGTCAGCTCTCGTCGGTCATCCCGCCAGACGCCCCCCTCACGGTGCTCGGAACTGCGCCCGACCTGGGACGCTCGGGGAATGTGCTGGACGTGGTGATGGCCCGCCAGACGAGCCCACCTGGAGCACGCGCAGCAGCCGGGCTTGCCTGGACCGACAGGGAGGGGGCGGGGGTTTTCTACGAGGTGGAAGACCGGGATCCCGAAACCGTCCGGGAGCTGCTTCGGACCGGTATCGAGCGTGGCTGCCAGCTCCGTGGCTACCAGGACCCGGCGATCCAGATGGAGGTCGTCACCGCCGACCCCGCCGGGGACCGGTACACGACCGCTACCGTGCTCGCGGCCTACGGCGAGAGCGAGCGACTTGTCTAAGAGAGACAGGTCCTCCCGGTGCAGCTTCGAACAGCCGGTAGATTGGGCCGGTGACGTGGGCTGGCCGAGCAGACACAAACCGGGCGTGTCGGAAACGGGTCGCCGGACTCGCCCACTCACGGTGCACCCTCTATGCGGTGTTGAACACCCCACCGTCGACGACCAGCGACTCTGCGGTGATGTGGCTGGCCATCTCACTCGCCAGGAACGTCGCGGCGTTTGCGACATCCTCTGGCTGAGCAAATTTCTCGAGTGGAATGTTCTGTTTGACCGCCTCGCCATCCTCGGTTCCGATGATCGCCATATCATCTGTGGTCAGTGCAGTTTCGACTTCGCCGGGGTGGATCGCGTTCACCCGGATGCCGTGTGTCCCCAGTTCCCCGGCCAGCGCGTAGGTCATGTTCCGAACGCCCGCCTTCGCCGTCGAGTAGGGGATAATATTGGGGTATCCCTGGAGACCCGCAAGACTCGAGATGTTGATGATCGCACCGCCGTCGCCCTGTTCGATCAGCCGCTCGGCCGCGACCTTCGCCCCTATGAACACGCCGTCGAGGTTGATATCCAGGAGTTCACGGTACTCCTGATACGAGATCTCGGTTACGGGTCCGTTCGGTCCGAGCACCCCGGCGTTGTTGATCATAATATCGATTCCGCCGAACTCGTCGGCGGCGTCGATGGCTGCTTCAACATCGGATGTGTCGGTCACGTCGGTGTTGACGTATTTCCCGCGTGCCTCGGAGGTTGATTCGATCATCTCGTGGGTCGGTTCGCCATCCTTCCGGGGCTGTTTGCGGATGTCGGCCACGACAACGTCTGCTCCTTCGGAGCCAAACGCCCCTGCGATCGCACGCCCAATGCCGCTCGATGCGCCGGTGACTACTGCTGTCTGATCCGCAAGTAGTTCTTTTCTCATGCAGTGAGACTGTCCGGTGTGGGGGGCTTAAAACCGCGGGACGTCCATATTACACGAACCTGCTGTCATAGTGCTCACTGTAACTCCTCTGGTGCTCGGGTCACAGACATCGCTGCGCAGGATATATACCGCACGTGTCACGGCGGTACAGACTCACACTGACGGCTATAACTTCGTGAGCATATTCGACCCCACGGGGGGTCGAAATTCTTGAAAGACGTACAGCCAACAGTATCAGGAGTCGGACGGTTCGTCCGAGGACTCACCCGCTGGTGGCTTCTCGAACCACTCACTCGGCAGTTCCTCCCGGTGGTTATTTATGAGCTCTAAAAGTGGGGCGAGTTCGTCCCAATTGGGACCCCTGCTAATCTCATCAGTTTCCCGATCCCATGTGATGACCCCTAACTGCTCGAGCTTTGGAAGATGGTACATGAAGATATCGAACTGATCACCCTCTTCACTGGCCGATCGATGAATGTCCAAAGGATCGGGTTCGTCGTCGTTCTGTGGGTTGTGTTCGATCAATGCGAGCAGCAGTTCACGCCGATAGCTGTCGGAAAGCGCCTCTATAAACGCGTCGAACTGCGGCTGATCGTCCATATATACGTCTTTCATACTATCTATGTTAAGATGTGCCGTGGTGTACAAGGGGTATGAAACCTCGATACCGGTAAGCGGTGGGAAGTATGCCTCACCGCTGGTCGACGGGAACGAACTCCTGGTTGTGCGGGCCGACGTAGCGACCGCGTGGGCGAATGAGCTTGTTGTCCGCCGTGTACTCGAATATGTGTCCCAGCCAACCACCCACGCGGGACATCGCAAAGATCGGGGTGTACATGTCCACCGGGATGCCAAGCTTCTTGTAGACGGATCCTGAGTAAAAATCAACGTTTGGCGCGATTCCTTTTTCCGGAAGTCTCTGTTCCTCGGTAAGATACGTTTCGATAGAGGTCGTGTAATCGAGCCACTTGGTATCGCCGTCCTCCTCGGAGAGTTCCTCGAGTTTGGACTGGAGGATCTTCGCCCGGGGATCCTTGACGTTGTAGACGCCGTGGCCCCAGCCAGGGACACGCTCACCGGACTCCTCTTTATCTCTGACCCACTCGACGGGATCCATGTCACTCCCGTCGAGTTCCATGAGCGCCGCCATGACGTCCTGGTTCGCGCCGCCATGAAGAGCCCCGGAGAGCGCCCCGACACCGCCGGTTACGGCAGCGTAGACATCGGCCAGTGTGGAACCGATGATCATGGCGGTAAACGTCGAGGCGTTCAGACCGTGGTCGGTGTGCAAGATGAGTGCCATATCCATCGTCTCCTCTGCGACGTCACTCGGCTCCTGGCCGGTCAGCATGTACAGAAAGTTGCCGGCGTGAGAGAGATCAGCCCGCGGTTCGATCAGATCGTCCCCGCGACGCAACCGGTCGTAGTTTGCGAGAACAGTCGGAATCTTGGCGGTGATGCGCCGACCCTTGCGCCGCGTCGCGTCGGGATCCTCCGGATCCGCATCGACCTCGGGTTCGCTCGCCGAGAGCGTCGAGACGCCTGACCGGAGCGCCGCCATCGGTGTCTCCCCCTGTCGGGCGAGCGAACGAAGTGTTTTGATCGTCTCCTCTTGGATCCCTCGTTCGCTCGTCATGGAGTCGGTGAAGGCGTCAAGTTCCTCCCGGTTGGGTAGTTGTCCCTCCCAGAACAGGTACAACACCTCCTCGTAGCTCGCGCTGTCGGCCAACTGCTCGATATCGTAGCCCCGATAGATGAGTTTCCCAGCATCACCGTCGATTTCACTCATCTTGGACTCCGCAGCCAGGATCCCTCGCAGGCCTTTTTTGAGTTCGTCGGACATATTTTTCGTTTTCTCTCGTAGTAGGAAAAAAGATTACCATTCGGTATAATTGTTCGTATGTGTAAAAGGATGGACAGAGAGATGCTCAGCCCGTCGTTTTTTGAGTGGAGAGATCGACCGGTCGAGAGTAGCTGCCGGGCTGGTACTGCTTACTGGGAGTCTGTGCCGCCATCGTGTCATTCATCCCTTGTCTTGGGTCGTGAAACAGCCGAGATACCCAACCAGGGCCGAAAATTACCGCCATGATCCCTATGAGAGGCGGCGGGTATCACTGTCGGGGGTGTCTGGCGATCCCCGGTTGGAACTCCCACGGTTCGGGGGCGGCGTCGAACCCGGACCCCATCTGACCCGGATGGACTGAGGTGATATCGAACTGCTAAAGAACGTGGGCTCCCCATTGTGGGTAATGAAAAAGGTGGGCACGGCGCGTGCCGCCCCCGGCGAGATCGACACCGGTCGGCTGGAGGTCGGCGAGGGCCGCGACGGGAGCCAGGTATCGCTTCCGGTCGCAGTCATCAACGGTACCAGGAAGGGAAAGACGCTGTACGTGCAGGCTGCGAGCGACGGCGACGAGCTAAACGGCGTCGGTGTGGTGCGCCGCGTCGTACCCAAGATTGATCCGGCCGACCTCTCGGGGACGATCCTGCTGGTCGGCATCGCCAACTACTTCGGATTTCAGGTAGCCAAACACCGCAATCCGATCGACGACACCAAACTCAACCGCGCCTACCCGGGTCGCGAAAACGGTAGCTCCACGGAGCGGATCGCGTCTGCGACCTTCGAGACGGCACAGCGGGCCGACCTCGTGCTCGATCTCCACCAGGGATCGACCTCGCGGATGATCGACGAGGTCCGGGTTCGCTGTGGGCCGCGCCACCGTCTCCACGAGGAGTGTCTCGAACTGGCAAAGGCCTACGGCTGTGGCTACATTCTTGACCAGAAGGGTCCCGACGGCCAACTCGCCAGAGCAGCCCCTGACAAGGGGATTCCCACTATCGATCCCGAACTCGGCGGGGCGGTCGGCTGGGACGAACGGAGTATTGACATCGGCGTCCAGGGTGTGTTCAACGTCCTGAAATACTACGAGTTCCTCCCGGGTCGGATTCGGACGGACGCCCAGACCCGCGCGACAAGCTTTGAGCAGTACGGTTCACCGGCCGGTGGCCTCGTCGACCTCCGGGTGGAACTCGGGGATCGGGTGTCCCGAAACGAGACGCTGTTTGAGGTGACCGACGTCTTCGGTGAGTTGAAAGCGGAGGTAACCGCCGACTCGAGCGGGATCTTCTGGCGCACCCGCCGGCTCCCACAGGTCGCGACCGGCGAGTACGTCTGCTCGGTCGGCACTGACATCGATTCGTACTGACTATCAGTTCACACACCCCGGTTTGCAGCGCAACCGACACCCACACGCGGTCCCTACGACCACACTGTCCACCCGCCGCCCTGTTGAGTTGTGTCCGAGTCGTAGCCCAGGCCATCTCCACGATCCTGAATGGGTTGACTTTTGTCCGGTGAATCCGTCACGTTGAGCAATGGCACATCTCGACCTGAACGAGGCGGTCCCCGCCTGTTCCGAGACGGGTGTCTGGCTCACCTGTATCGAGTGCGGTGCGCAGTTTGCCCCGTTCACCGAGGTCCGGTACACCTGTGACGACTGTGATGGACTGCTTGAGGTCCGCTACGCAGACCTGCCAACATGGGACGATTTCGAGGGAAGGGGTGTCTGGCGCTACGACGCAGCCCTGCCCTTCGACGAGGGGGTCTCACTTCCCGAAGGTGACACGCCGCTCCACGCGGTTCCGGAACTCGAAGCGGAAATCGGGGTCGATCGACTACGGGTCAAACACGAGGGTATGAATCCGACGGGGAGTTTCAAAGACCGGGGGATGACCGTCGGTGTGCGCGTCGCCCAGCAGGTCGGCGTGGATCGACTGGCATGTGCCTCGACCGGCAACACGAGCGCCGCACTCGCCGCGTACGGGGCCCGGGGGCGTATGGAGACGCTCGTGCTCTTGCCTGCCGGCAAGGTTGCGGCTGGGAAGGTCGCACAGGCCAGTCTCCACGGCGCCCGCATCCTCGAAGTCGATGGCAACTTCGATACCTGTCTCGACATCGTCCAGGATCTGGCTCGACGGGGGAAGGTGTACCTTCTTAACTCCCTGAACCCTTTCCGTCTCGAAGGGCAGAAGACAATCGGGTTGGAGATCCTAGAGCGGTTCCGTACGGAGGAAGGGACGGTTCCCGACCGGATCGTCTTACCTGTCGGCAACGCGGGTAACACTGCGGCGTTGTACAAGTGTTTCCGTGAACTCGTCGCAAGCGGTGGGCTCACACCCGAGGACGTGCCGAAACTCACCGGTGTCCAGGCCGAAGGTGCCGCGCCGATGGCCGAAGCCATCGAAGAGGGGTGGGATCACACCGAACGCTGGGAGGACGTCGAGACCCGTGCGACCGCAATCAGGATTGGCAACCCGGTCAACGCACCGAAGGCGTTGCCGGGCATCCGAGAGACTGGCGGGACAGCCGTCGCCGTGTCCGACGAACAGATCACTGACGCACAGCGCGCGCTGGCCGGGGAGGGGGTTGGGGTCGAACCAGCCTCCGCGGCCTCGGTTGCGGGCCTGCGGGCGCTCCGGAAACAGGGCGTTGTCGATGGGGACGAACAGGTCGTCTGTCTCACGACCGGCCACCTGTTGAAAGATCCCGAGGCCGCTGCTGTGGCTGGTTCCGACCCCGAACCCGTCCCCGGGACGACCGATGGTGTGCTCGATTATCTCCGGGAGTCGAGCTGAGAACAGGCGAAGAGGGTTCTCTCGGGACAGTGCAACAGAGGTTTGATCTAAAAAAGATCCCTGCAGCCTGTCCGTGGGGTGATACACCTCCCTCAGGCGAAGGCAATCGGCTTCCCTGCGGCGTTGTCGTCGTCGCGCACCTTTTCGAGTGCATCCTCGAAATCGCTCATCGTGATCGCTGTCCGTTCGTCGCGGATGGCAAACATTCCGGCCTCGGTGGCGAGTGAGGCCAGTTCCGCCCCCGAGAAGCCATCGGTGTCGGCGGCCAGCGCAGACAGTTCCACATCTGGGGCGAGATTCATTGCTTCGGTGTGGATTTCCAGAATACGTTCACGGCCCTCGTCGTCGGGTTCGGGGACCTCGATAAGGCGGTCGAAGCGGCCGGGTCGGAGGATGGCCCGGTCGAGCATGTCAAAGCGGTTGGTGGCGGCGATGATCCGGATCTCCCCTCGGTCTTCGAACCCGTCCATCTCCGAGAGCAACTGCATCATCGTCCGTTGGACCTCCGCGTCGCCGGAGGTTTTTGACTCCGTTCGTTTTGCCGCGATCGCGTCGATCTCGTCGATGAAGATGACACACGGCTCTCGTTCGCTGGCGAGTTCGAACAGATCACGAACCAGTTTCGCGCCCTCGCCGATGAACTTCTGGACGAGTTCTGAACCGGCCATCTTGACGAAGGTGGCGTCGGTCTCCTTGGCAACGGCTTTGGCGAGCATCGTCTTGCCGGTGCCGGGCGGACCGTGTAGCAACACCCCCGACGGGGGCTCGATGCCGATCGTCCGGAACTTCTCCGCGTTGAGCAGGGGCTGTTCGACTGCCTCGCGGACTTCCCGGATCTGCTCTGACAACCCACCGATATCGTCGTAGCTAACTGCGGGGCTTTCCTCAACCTCCATCGCCTGGGCACGGGCATCGGTTTCCGAATCGAGGATCGTCTGGACGCTAAACGAGTCGTTGATCGCAACGCGGTCGCCCGCCTCCAGCTTTGACCGGAGCGATCCTGAAACCTGTGTGAGCACCTCCTGATTGTTGCCGTGTTGCTTGACGACGATGCCGTCACTGAGCATCTCTTCGGCGGTCGCAATATACAGTGAGGAGGATTTGAGCGTCTCGTTTTCCCGCTCTAGCCTGTCGACCTCCTTCGTGAGACTGTGCTGGCGCTGTTTGGCGACATCCAGTTGCTGTTCGAGTTTCTCGTGAACGCGTATGACCTCGGCATAGTGCTCCCGTAACGCCGCAAGCTGTTCGGCCAGCGGCATATCGGGGTCCAGTTCGAGGCTTGGACGGTCCGGAAGTGATGGACTCCGAGACATCTGGTTATCCAATGTTCGGATCGGAGAATAAAGGCTCTTTGGGACTGGGGGCGACGCGTGGATTTATCACCACACCTGACGAAACCACTCAGTGATGAGAGACACCGGTGATCGGGCCGTCTCCGAGGGGCTGGGGGTGGCCGTACTGGTGATCGTCACCCTTCTCGTGACAGCGTCGATCGGAATGGGTGTGCTCATCGGGTCGGAAGGCGAGGGCTCTGGGGACGGGATCGACAGCGAATTTCGCTTCGAGCAACTCGACAACCGCCTCGTGATAACCTACGAGCGGGGACCGACGCTGACCGCCGGCAATCTCTACCTGGAGGGGCCACAGAACGAGGTTACCTGGGCTGCCATCGCCGACATCGACGAGAGTGCGAGTGTCTCCGCGGGGGACACACAGCAACTCAGTCCAAACAACGCCTACGGAAGCGCCGTCGGATCGGGTACGGTGATTGAGGTGGTGCGCGTCTCCGACAACGGAACTCGGAGTGTTCTCGATAGCCGCGGCTCGGCGACGGGCGGGTAGTCTATCGATTGCTTTTCATCCTTTGATGTTGCAGACCGGGTAGGTGCGGGCGACGCGGTCGCCGATCCCGAGCGCGTCGGATATCCGGACGACCTCGTCGATGTCCTTGTAGACGCCCGGTGCCTCCTCGGCGACGGTCGCGCCGCTCTGTGCTTTGACGTATATGTGATCCTGTTCGCGCAGGTCGTCCTGTACGTCCTCGCCCCAGAACTCGTTTTTTGCCTGTGTTCGTGACATGAGCCGTCCGGCCCCGTGGGCGGTCGAGCCGAAGGTTTCCGACATCGATCGCTCGCCCCCACACAGGACGTAACTCCCCGCGCCCATGCTGCCCGGGATGATGATTGGCTGCCCCACGTCGCTGTAGGCCGGCGGCAGTTCCGGACGACCCGCCGGGAACGCCCGCGTCGCCCCCTTGCGGTGGACGTACAACTCCTTGCGCTCCTGGTCGACGATGTCGCCGTCCCCCATCGGACGCCCTTCATGATCGACCCCGATGTCGTGGGTCTCTTTCTTTGCGATGTTGTGGGCCACGTCGTAGAGCAACCTCATGTTCATGTCCTCCCAGGGCCGGTCGAACACGTCCGCGAACACCTCCCGGGTCCGGTGCATGATGAGCTGTCGATTCACCCACGCGAAGTTGATCGCCGCACACATCGCCCCGTAGTACGCCGTTGCGAGCTGCGCCCCCGCGGGCGCTGCGGCCAGTTCCTTGTCGGGCAGTTGGTCCAGCAGTCCCTGGTGGGTCTGTTCGATCTCCCGCAGGTAGTCCGTACAGACCTGGTGACCGAGTCCGCGCGATCCACAGTGGATCAGCACCACGATCTGGTCTTCCGCCAGTCCGAACTCGGCGGCAACGTCCTCGCGATAGACATCCGTGACACGTTGTACCTCGAGAAAGTGGTTCCCGCTGCCGAGGCTCCCGACCTGATTCCGGCCCCGGTCTTTGGCCTTTTGTGACACTGCCGACGGATCCGCGTCCCGCCGGACGCCTCCGTCCTCGCAGTGGGCCAGGTCCGACTCGACGCCGTACCCCTGTTCGATCGCCCAGTTGACGCCACGCCCCAGTATCTCCTCGATGTCCCCCCGGGATCCCTCGAAGATACCCCCGCCACCGAGCCCCGAGGGGACGTTCGCAAACAGCGCGTTGACGAGTTCCTGTTGGGCCCCCTCGACGTCGTCGTACGTGAGATTTGTCTTCAGCAGTCTCACGCCACAGTTAATGTCGTAGCCGACCGCGCCAGGGCTGATACAGCCGTCCTCGGCGTCGATGCCGGCGACACCACCGACGGGAAAGCCATAGCCTTGGTGCCCGTCGGGCATGCAGACTGCGTACTTCTGGATCCCCGGCAGGTGGGTTGTGTTCCTGAGTTGCTGGAGGGTATCGTCCTGTTTGATCTCCCCGAGGAGTCGTTCGCTCGCGAGCACGCGCGCCGGGACCCGCATGTCGCCGTCCCGTGGGATCTCCCAGACATGATCGCGGACTTTTTTCAGTGTCAGGCCGCCTGCGTCGTAGGTAGTCACACCCAGTGGTTCGCTGGGCGGCGTGAAGAAAGGTTCGCCAGGCCCACGCGAAACGTTCGCGTCCGACTGCGTGCCACGGCCGATAGCGAACCACATAAGAACCGTCGTCACTGATTGTCCGCCCGGATGACCGACCAGGCACTCTCGGCGATTGTCGAGAAGGGGCGGGCCCAGGCGGCGATCGGGTCGCTGCGCGAGGAGGGGGTCTACGACGACAGTCGGAGCGTCTTCGAGCGTGGTACCGGGACAGTGGCCATCCCCGTGACCCGGACACCAGAGGAAACGGCGACACTGGAGATCGTCCGCGAGGCGGGCAAACCGCGCCTGCAGACGCTCGAAGATCACCTCCGCGAGCGAGGCTGGAGCGAGGCCGAACTCGAGACTGCACCCGGTTCGTGGGCTGTGCTGGGAACTGTGATCCTCGTCGACGTGGGCAACGCGGTGCGTCCCGGTGCAGTCGGCGAGGCACTGCTCGCGATGCACGGCGGGGCGGACACCGTCCTTGCCCGTGAGGGCATCGACGGCCAGCACCGCGAGCCCACAGTCGAGGTGATTGCCGGCGAGGGTGATACCGAAACCGTCCACAGGGAACACGGGATAATATACGCGATGGATCTCGCGTCGGTGATGTTCTCGCCGGGGAACAAAGCCGAGCGCGCCCGGATGGGTGCGGTCGTGACACCGGACGACTGCGTCCTCGATATGTTCGCCGGGATCGGGTATTTTACACTACCGATGGCCCGCGCCGGCGCTGCGGTCACGGCCGTCGAGCGCAATCCGACCGCATTCCGGTGGCTCGTCGAGAACGTCGTCCGTAACGACGTCCAGACCCGCGTGGAGACCTACCGGGCGGACTGTCGCGACGTGATCGCGGGCGTGAGTCAGGCTACCGACGGTGACGGGTTCAGCTTCGACCGGATCGTTATGGGACATTACAATGCCCACGAGTATCTCGACAGTGCGCTGTCAGCACTCGCCGAGGGCGGTATTCTGCACGTACACGGGGCCACACCCGAGGCGCTGGTGCCCGAGCGCCCCGTGAGACGGATACAGGAGGCGGCCGAGGATGCGGGCCAGGATATCGAGGTACTCGCGACGCAGGAGATAAAAGGGTACAGTGAAGGCGTCCGACACGTCGTCGTGGACGCCCGAATCGCGTAGTGGTCCGGACGATGTGGTCCTGACAGGCCCTTCCAA
>JAQCMX010000224.1 GCA_028274885.1 Haloarculaceae archaeon | reverse complement strand
AGATCGAACTGTCCGAGGACGTCCTCGATCGCATCGAGAGTCGCAACGATCTCTCCCTCGATCTGGTCCGGGCGGATGAAGGCGTGTCCGTCGTCCTGGGTGAACCCGCGCACCCGGAGCATCCCGGAGAGTTCACCGGATTGCTCGTTACGATAGCAGGTCCCAAACTCCGAGAGCCGAACCGGCAGGTCCCGGTACGACCGCGTCTCCCGGCCATACAGGTGCGCGTGGTTCGCGCAGTTCATCGGCTTGAGGCCGTACTCGGTGTCGTCCTGGTCCCAGTTGAACATCTCGCCCTGTTCGGTGAAGTTCTCGTAGTGGCCCGTCGGCTTCCAGAGTTCGGCCTTGTTGAGTTCGGGCGTCCAGACCTCGTCGTAGCCGAGTTCGTCGTTTTTGTCTCGGATGTACTCCTCGAGTTCTCGCCGGACTGTCATACCGTCGGGATGAAAGTGCACGCAGCCGGGGGAGTGTCCCGGGACCGAAAAGAGGTCCATCTCCGCGCCGATACGGCGGTGGTCCCGCTTTTCGGCCTCGCGGAGTCGCTCCCGGTAGGCCTCGAGATCGTCCGCTGACTCGAAGGCTGTCCCGTAGATACGGGTCAACATTGCGTTTTCCTCGTCGCCGCGCCAGTACGCACCCGCGATCTCCCGCAGGTCCAGAGCCGCGATCTCGCCGGTCGACTCGACGTGTGGACCCTTGCAGAGATCCTCGAACTCCCCCTGGCTGTAGAAGGTGACCGTCTCCGCATCCTCGGCGAACTCCTCGAGGAGTTCGAGCTTGTACGGCTGCCCCTCGAGGCGGTCGCGGGCCTCCTCGATCGGGACCTCCTCGAACTCCACCTCGTAGTCCTCCTCGACGATTGTCTCCATCTCTTCGCGGATCCCGTCGAGACTGTCCTCGTCCACGTCCAGCCCGTCGAAGTCGTAGTAAAATCCGTCGTCGATCGGTGGTCCAATCGCCAGATCGACATCGTCGTAGCGCCGTTCGACGGCCTGTGCGAGACAGTGGGCCGCGGTGTGGCGCAGCACCTGCAGGTACTCGTCGCTGTCGGCCGTGATGATCTCGACGTCGGCACCGTCCTCGTGGACGGGCACTTCCTTGCCGACATCCTCCCCGTCGATGCGGCCCCCGACCGTGTCGTCGCCGAGTCCTGGACCGATCTCGTAGGCAATCTCTTCGATGGACGACCCTTGCGGGACTGAAAGCGTCGAGCCGTCCGGCAGTACCACCTCTATCTGATCTGATTCCTGTTGTGCCATGGCTGTCTGAGTGTGCGGTATGCAGTTCGAACCAACTGCGGCGAGGACGAGTGGCGGTGAGTGTTAACGGGCGTGAGCCCGGCCTGTAAAGTAGACACCTGCCATCGTGCCTGATGGAAGTATGGGTGTAAATAAAAGACTTGCGAGGTCGACTCCCGGCCAGCCAGGGGGCCGGGTCCGCTTGACCGCACACACAGGGGTGGGCTACGCCCCGATTCAGTTGGATAGAAAAGGCCCGCTGTGCCCCGCGGCGAGTATCACGCCAGGAAGACGTGTCGGGGCTTGTCTGCCAGGACGTCACGCCCCCAGTCGACGGTTTCGCCAAACTCCTCGGAGGCAAAGAAGGCCATCGCATCCTCCTTATCGTCCCAGTGGCTTGAAATGAACATGTCGTTTTCGTTTTCAGTGTTGACCAGCAGGCCCGACTCACGGTGGCCGTCCATCTCGGCGAGTATGCCACCGACAGTCTCGAACCTCTCGACGAAGTCCTCGCGGTGTTCGGGTTTGACCGTGTAGAACATCCCCATCGTCGAGAACCCGTCCCCGTCGTCGGCCCTCCCCACGATGTCTGGCAGGTCGGTCAGATAGCCACTTGCGGTGTCGGCGGCGTCCTGGGTCTCCCAGAGGCTGACGACCGCGGCGCGGTCACTATCGGTGTAGATGTTGGTCCCCTCGTGGGTGTCGTAGCGGTCAAACGCCGTCGAGAGGTCGTCGACCTCGTCCTGTAGCGTCTCAGGGTCGGCATCCGAGTACAGTACGAGCGCGTAGATGTCCTCGCCGTGGGGTTGCCCGGCGTAGATGTCGAAGTCAGCGAGTTCGCCGCGTATGTCGGCGGCGTCGACCGCATCCTTGTCGCCGGCTTTGTCGGCTGTTTCCTCCTCGCCCCCACTGTGTTGTTCGGTTGTCGTCTCGCCGTCCCCGTCGAGCGGCCCACGGACGCTTTCGGTGGTTCCCGGTAGATCCGTCAGGAACCCGTGTGCGGTGTCGGCGGCGCGCTCGGAGTCCCAGATGCTGACGACCGCCGTCCGGCCGCCGTGTGCCCGGACCACCGTCTCGACGTGGGAATCGTAGTGCTCGAAGTTCCCGCGCAGATCATCGACGGCCGTTGCGACCGTCTGTGCGTCGGCCGTCGAGTAGAGCACAACCGCGAAATCGCCCGTTTCGTAGTTCTCGCCCGCGTGTAGCCCGATTGTGGCGAGCAGACTCGTGAGATTTTCCTCCTCGGACGTCTCGATCGGGTCGTCGTGTGCCCCTGCGTCGGCGGTTGCATCGCCGCTACCGGTCTGGGCCGACCCCTCGTGGGCCGCCTTCTCGCTATCCGGGGTTGTCCCCTCCGGATCGGTGGCTTCGACGGAGGCCTCGTCCCGCTGGCCGTCGGTCGGGACCTGCTGGCCGGCGAGCAGTGCCGACAGATCGCTCGGCGGGAAGCGCCGACCAATGTAAAACGAGCCAAACTCCGCGAACTGCGAGGTCGACGGGTCAAAGCGCATCTCGTAGAGGAGGTCTTTCATGTCCACGATGTCGTCGCCCCACAGTGTCACGCCCCACTCCCGGTCGTCGATGGCGATTGCCCCGGTGATCATCTGGACGACCTTGCCGCCGTAGTCGCGCCCGATGTCGCCGTGGGCATCCATGTGGTCTGCCCGCTCCTCGAATGAAAGATCGTACCAGTTCTGTTCCGGGTCGCGGCGCTTGTCCATGGGGTAAAAACAGACGTGTGTTGCGTCCGGAATCGATGGTTTCAGCCGTGTCTGGATGTAGTTGGCCAGCCCCGACTCTTCGTCGAGTTCGCCCTCGAAGTAGTCCCGGGCCCGTTCGGAGTAGCCCGAGGCTTCGGTCACGGAGACAAAAGAACTCGAACGTTCGGTGTACTCCGCAAAGGCTGTCCCCTCGAACTGGCGCTCGAGCGCGCCGATGTCGGCCGTCGAGGGTCGCATGTGCAGAAGTAACACGTCGGCCTTGTGGCCCAGGATCGAGTAGAGTGCCGATCCGCCCTCCTCGGCGTCCTCGACTGCGTGGGTCCGTTCGAGATGATCGACAGCCTCCGAGAGGGCGTGCTCGCGCTCGCGTTCGGTGGCACTGCGCCAGGCGTCCCAGTCCAGTCGTCTGAAATCGTGCATCACGAACCAGCCCTCGTCTGTCGGTGGAGCGTCGCGTCTGTCAGGCATATTTGATTGTTTGGGCCGACGAATAAGGAAGTTTGTTATTCGCTACTCTCACCCGAGCACCAGCGGCCCAAAGACGAGTGTGAGCAGCGCCGCGCCCATCACGAGTGTCACCCCGACGGTCAGGAGAGTCACGACGGTTCGGCGCCGCTTGATCGGCAGGCGTGCGACGACCGATTCGACGCCTTTCCGGAGGATATGGCCGCCATCCAGCGGGAAGGCGGGGATACAGTTGAACACAGCGAGATTGAAGTTGATCCACCAGGTC
Organism: Haloarculaceae archaeon; assembly: GCA_028274885.1. Taxonomy (GTDB): domain Archaea; phylum Halobacteriota; class Halobacteria; order Halobacteriales; family Haloarculaceae; genus Halovenus. Next base: position 4,603 of record JAQCMX010000224.1, on the reverse strand, counting down.
CAAAACAGCAGATTAGCCAGTATGAAAGCCCCTCCACCGAGGACACCGAGCCCCCCTTCGACCACAAAAAAGCCCGTCACCTCGGGGGTAAACCCTGCAAAGTTGTACGTGGCCGTCGGGTCGGCGAGATTCAGTAGCGGAAGGAGAAGCAACTGGCCCATGAAGACCACGAAGCCAGCGACCAGCCCACGGTCCTGCGTTGCCTGTTCGCCGCGCAGAATCTCCAGAAACTCCTCTGCAGGGTACGGATCAGCCCCGAAGTCTTTGAACACCATGCCGCTGTACCCCTCCCGAACCGTGACGCCGAGCAACGGGGTGTCGTCCGTCCCGCCAAGGGTCACGTTGTACGTCTCCGACCGACCGGGGTCGGCGTCAAGATACCCGACGACGGTGACTTCGTCACCAGCATCGTACTCGTCGAGCACGGGTCGCAGGGCAGACTGGTTGACCACGCGTTCGCCGCCAACGTGGGTGATGATAATGTGTTGGTCCGTCGGGGCGCCCGCCGCTGCGAGCCCGCCATCCGGGGCCGCACGGTCCGCGAAGGCCCCGATCGGGATGGTTGCGTTTCCTGATTCGGTTCGAAGCGTCGCCACCGGCCGGTCCTCGACGGCCGCAGCGAAGCTCGGTTCCATGTCCACGTCGGTCCCATTGACCCCTGTGATCCGATCCCCGACACCCGTTTCATTGCTCACGCTCTCGACTGCACGGAACACGATCAGACGGCGATCAACGATCATCCGTTCCCCGCCCTGGAGCTCCACGTCGAGTCGCTCGGAGTCGATATCTGCAACGATGTCCTCGAGATGGCTGCCGTTTTCGACGGTCGTGCCGTTGACTGCGGTGATCACGTCACCGTCTGTAATGCCCGCCTCTTCCGCCCCGGACCCGGGGAGGGAGGTCCCGACGGGTGCACCACCAACAGTGCCAAACGTTCCGACGACCGCCACGAGTAAAATCAGCGCGAGCACACAGATTGCGAAGTTGTTCGTGATGCCGGCTGCCATCATCCGTGTCTGGGACCCCCGGTTGGCCGACCGCTGGTCTTTCTCGTCGGGTTCGACGAACGCGCCCATCGGAATGAATGACAACAAGGCGACGCCCATGGAGTCAATCTCGATGTTCTCGACCCGGCAGAGCAGGCCGTGACCCCCCTCGTGGACGATGAGGCCGACCAGTAACCCGAAGATTATCTCGCCGGCTGCCGACAGCGGGAGAAAGTCGTTGACACCCGGAATCACGAGCACGTTCTGTGGGTTGTCGATCCCAGACTCCGGTTCAAGAAGGACCGCGCCGACGCTGAGGGCGACGAACAGGCCCATAAGTACCATTACCACCAGGGCGATTCCGACCCCGAGGTTGCCCCAGGCGCGCCAGAACCGCCTGCGACGTGCCAGCCGGTCGAGCAGGGCTCGACCCCGCTCCGTTCGGATCGTCACGAGTGGGCCGGAGACGCTGACAGCACTGGGCAGATAACCCCGAACGTCAAGCGCCATCACGATCACTGTATACAGGAGGACGCCGACGAGTATGAGCGTCAGCAGGCTTGCCATTGACCGTATCTTGTGGTGTCCGCAAAAGAGCGTTTGGTTCCCGGCCGGCCGCTCAACATCTGTGTCTGCAACACCCGTTCGGTCCGGATCGGCTACCGTTCGCGGCGCAGTCGCCGTACGACGAACTGCCGATCGAGTTTCGCCAGGAACGGGCCGAGCTTCGGGCCCTCGCTGTCGTCGAAAAACAGCTTGTACCCCGCCGCGAAGAACGCACCGACGTCGATGTCGTGGCGCCTTGCCGTCTCGTAGATCGCCTCCTGGATCGCCTCGCCGTCGTGTCCCTGTTCGACGAACTCGGCGAGTTCAGCCAGTGCCTGTTCGACCCGCTCGTCGAAATCCACGTCGGGCATCCGTTCGCGCTTGAGTTCGTAGTCGAACTCGTTGGCCGTGCGCCGGGCCCACTCGCGGCCGCGTTCGACCCTGTCGAGTGCCTCCCCGACCGCCCACTGTGGGGTGTCGTCTGGAATGTGTCCCTCGCGGCGGGCAATCTCCTCGCGTAACTGCTCGTTTTCGGTCATGCCAAGCACCGCGGCGAAGGTATAGGGGATACGGACCCGTCTCTCGTTGGGCTCGTCGACGACCATCGGATACGCACGGTCGGCCCGTTCGCGCTCGGTACTGTCTGCTTCGTGCTCGTCGAAGTACACCGCCTCGAAGCGGTCGAACTCGTCGACGAGTTGGTCGAGAGCTTCGATACTGAAATCACGCTGTCTGAGCGGTTCCTTGGCGAAAAAGTAGCGGAACACCTCCGGTTCGAGCACCTCCAGTACCTCGGCGACGGTCACGACGTTGCCGGCCGAGGAGGACAGGGCCTCCCCGTCAAGCGTGAACCACTCGTAGACCATCGGGACCGGTGGTTCGATCCCGAGTACAGTACGCGCAATCTCAACACCGCTCGACCAGGACCCTTCGGCGTGGTCTTTCCCGAACGGTTCGAAATCGACGTCAAGGATCTGCCACTGCGCGGGCCATTCGAACCGCCACGGGAGTTTCCCGTTGCGAAGGCCCGTTGTCCCCTCGTGGCCACAGCCTTCGATGACCTCGTCGCCGGCCTCGGCGTCGGTACAGCGGTAGGAAACGGTTCCCGCCGCCAGATCCACCCCGGTGACTGTCTCGGTGAGCTGGCCACACTCCCCACAGATCGCAAAGAAGGGAACGTAGTTCCCGTCGACCTTCGCTTGATAGCTTGTAAGCACCTCCCGCGCTTTGTCGCGGTGCTTGAGAATATGGCGGGTCACGTCTTCGAAGGCACCCGACTCGTAGCACTCCGTGTTCGAGACGAATGTCACGTCGATCCCCAGCCTGTCAGCGTTCTGTTCGAGCAACCGGGCGAAGTGATCGCCGTAGGAGTCACAGCAGCCAAACGGGTCCGGGATGTCCGTATAAGGTCTGCCGAGGTTGCGCCCGAGTGCGCCCGCGTCAACCTCGCCTAAACCGACGACCTGTGACTCGAGGTCCGCGAGTTGTCTGGGCACCTTTCGCAACCGGTCCCGGTCGTCCGCGGTAAATATCTGTTCGACCTCGTATCCTCTGTCGCGCAGCGTCTCCGCCACGTAATATCCCCGCAAAATCTCGTTGAAGTGGCCGATATGTGGGATCCCCGACGGGGAGACACCACCTTTGACGACGATTGGCTCCTCGGGATCGCGTTTTTCGACGGCATCGGCGGCCGCGTCCGCCCAGAACGCCCGGTCCGGGGAACTGGCCACCTCGTACGGATCGAGTTCGGTCATTGTGGAATGATGTCGGTCCCCTCGTGGTCACCATCGACCGCCCCTGTGATCTGCTCCGGGTCGGTGCCATCCAGTACGACCGCCCGAAGCTCGGAACGCTGGAGGAGTTTGGCAGCCAACAGGTCCACCGGTGCCTTGCTTCCGGCGTCTATCCCGATGTCGGCGACCACGTCTACGAGTTTGGCTGGTGTGAGCGTCTCGAACCTCGTCGCGGACTCGTTCTCGCCCGGATCGGCGTCGAACACCCCCGGGACACTCGTCGCGTACACGAGCAGGTCTGCGTCGACGTATTCGGCCAGTGCTGTCCCGACAGCGTCGGTCGTGTGGCCGGCCACGGTTCCGCCCATCACCGGTATGTCACCGCGGCGCATGACCTCGCGGGCGGTTTCGTGGTCGCGTGGGGGTGTCGGTCCGGCCCGGTCGTCGAGCGCTGCGATCAGCAGGCGGGCGTTCAGCCGCGTCACCGCGACCCCAAGCTGATCGAGTTCAATCTCGTTCGCGCCGAGCCCTCTCCCCGCATCGATATACTCGCGAGCGGTTGGGCCGCCGCCGACCACCACCCCGAGGTCGTGTCCAGCGTCACCGAGCGACCTAAGTACGTCAGCGTAGGCAGGGACTCGCGGTGACTCGATCCCGGGTACGAGTACACTGCCGCCGATCGAAACGACTACTTTCATTCACTCAGAGTTACTGCGATGTCGGCTTAAGCGTTGTTAAGCATCCACCGTGAGACAGCGAACGAACTCGGTTGCGTACTGCCTGCCGGATGTGACCGCAACCGCTTCCGCAGATCACAGTCCGGCAAAACACTCTTTTTTCGGTAAATTCCCATTATTTTCACCGAAATATGGTCGACATATATCCGCTCTCCGGATTCCACCAGACTGTCACAGATACGGTTGTAAAATATCTCGTGCGATTTCAGGCAGTCATAAAACACTATACAATGCTTCATATCGGTGAACACAGACAAAGCAGCTCAAACCATCACGCCTTTATAAGAAGATAGGGTGCAGATACAGAGACGAGATAGGTATGAGTGCAACACAGCCCTCCCGCGACGACGGTTCGAAGGAAAAGCGTCTAAAGGAGTATCTGCGACAGAAGGCCTCGGACGGCGAGATGTATTTTAAGAGCAAATTCATCGCTGATGATGTCGGTCTCTCGCCAAAGGAGATCGGCGCACTGATGATCCAGCTCAAGGAATCGGCAACTGAACTGGAAATCGAGAAGTGGTCGTACACGAGTGCGACTACGTGGCGAGTGAAGCCGGCCTGAACGCGGCCCCGAGATACCTCGCACTGGTCCACGCTTTTT
>JAQCMX010000043.1 GCA_028274885.1 Haloarculaceae archaeon | reverse complement strand
TCGTGACCGGCGGAATCGGCGGCACGCCAGACGACATAACCATGGAGGCAGTCGGTGACGCATTCGGTCGGGAGATGGCCCCCGACGAACTGGCACTGGAAGCCGTCAGAGAGCGACTGGCAGAACTCGAGGAGGAGATCCCCGAACTCGACCTGGAGGTCGACGAGACGGCCGAGGCAAGCATCCCTGAAGGGAGTCGACCGCTGCTGAACACTGCCGGACTGGCACCCGGTTGCGTGCTCGAAAACGTCTACGTGCTCCCCGGACACCCGGACGAGATGAAATCGATGTTCGAATCCGTCGCCGACGAGTTCCAGGGCGACGCCGTCGCCGAGACCCTCTACACCACCGAACCCGAGGCCCACATCGTTCCAGCCTTAGAGGAGATACAGGAACAGTTCGACGTATCCGTTGGCTGTTACCCCGACAAGGAACACGGGCGCAACCGCCTGAAACTGTCCGGGACCGACAGGGGGATTGTTCGGGAGGCAACAGAGTGGTTGCTCGAGGAGATCGACGCGAGCGAAACACCAGTCGAGCGTGACTGGTAACCGGGGGCGCGGTCAGACAGTCAGGAGATTGCTGGAATTACGGATTCGCTGTAGCGTTCGATCTGCTCGATGCGCTCCGACGTTGGTCCGACCGACACGAGAATTATCAAACCGATAACGACAAACAGCAGTCCGGCGACAGCCGGGGACAGACCAGCAATTACGTGTCAATCGAAAGTCAGAAAAGATCGACAATCGACGGGCAGCCGAAACCGTCAAACCGGTAGGTGCCGACGGGTTGTCCCAGAGGGCCGAACAGTCGAAGTCGGTGCTGCAAAACCGTCCGTCATCCCCCTTCCCTGTGACACGCTCTCATACCGATCTGTTCTCGGAAGATATTAGTACGCCGCTGTAGCTACTCTGAGTCACATGATAGGGACCTGCGGCGGTGCAGTGAGAACAGTCGACACCGGCAGGTCCCCCCGGCGACTCGTTTTCCGACGGCCGGGCCGTTAGGCCCGTACTACCCCACTACACCGTTCGTACTGCACTCGAACTGCCGCCCACTGTCGGGTTTCGGGGCGGATACCACTCACCCGACGAGATACAACACCATGCCAGAACACGACCGCGTCGCGCTCGCCTTCTCGGGCGGGCTCGACACGACAGTTTGCGTCCCGTTGCTCGAAGAGGAGTACGACTACGACGACGTAATCGGGGTCACGGTGGATGTCGGTCAGCCAGCAAAGGAGTTCGACGAGGCCGAGGAGACTGCTGCGGCGCTGGATGTCGAACACCACGTCGTCGACGCCCGCGAGGAGTTTGTCGACCTCTGTTTGCGCTCGGTTAGGGCCAACGCCACCTATCAGGGGTATCCCCTCGGGACGGCACTCGCCCGGCCGGTCATCGCCCAGGCCATCCTGGACACCGCACTCGAGGAAGGTTGTACGGCGCTGGCCCACGGCTGTACCGGCAAGGGTAACGACCAGTTGCGCTTCGAGGCGGTCTGGCGCGACTCCGATCTGGAGGTGGTCGCGCCGGTCCGCGAACTCGGATTGACCCGCGAGTGGGAACAGACCTACGCCGAAAAACGGGGGCTCCCGGTCGAGGGTGGCAGCGAGGGACGCTACAGCATCGACACGAACCTCTGGAGTCGCTCCATCGAGGGCTCAGAACTCGAGGATCCCGCGACGATCCCCGAGGACGACATCTACGACTGGACGCAGAACCCGAGCAGCAAGGAGGCCGAACTCGTCGAGATCGGATTCGAGGACGGACGGCCCGAGGCACTCGACGGCGAGGGGATCGGAGCCGTCGAACTGGTCGAACAACTCAACGACCGCGCGGGCGGCCACGGCGTCGGACGCACAGATATGATGGAAGATCGGATGCTCGGGCTCAAGGTTAGGGAAAACTACGAACATCCCGCCGCGACGGTCCTGCTGACGGCACACGAGGCACTCGAACAGCTCGTTTTGACACAGGAGGAACGACAGTTCAAACGACAGATCGACCAGCAGTGGGCCCAGAAAGGGTATGAGGGCCTCATCGATGCGCCGCTGGTCGACGCCCTCGAGGGGTTCATCGACGCCACCCAGCAGCGCGTGGTCGGCACCGTTACCGTCAAGCTGGAGGGTGGACACTGTCGTCCGGTCGCCCGCGAGAGCGCCTATGCGGTCTACAGCAAGTCAGCGGCGTCTTTCGATGAGGAGGACGTCACCGGCGGGATTGCCCAGGAGGACGCGACGGGCGT
>JAQCMX010000209.1 GCA_028274885.1 Haloarculaceae archaeon | reverse complement strand
CCTACGGTGAGGAAGGGACCTACCAGCCCGTAGCGCGTGCCGACGGTGATCCGGAGGCGACAGATGCCTGTGGCGAGGTTACCGTCGAGGAGAGCCAGCCACCGACTGCGGAGTTCAGTATCGACCCGCGGCCTGGGACTGTCGGCGAGCCGGTCACCTTCGACGCCTCGGCGTCCTCGGACCCGGAGGGCAATATCTCTGAGTACCGGTGGGACTTCGACGGTGACGGGACCGCCGAGGAAACGACCACCACGCCGACAGCCGAGCACACGTACGACCAGTCTGGAAGCGTTGTTCCCACGTTGACTGTCCTTGACGACGAGGGCCTCGACGGGCGGACGGCTGCCGATTACTTCGTCGGGGAGCCTGCCTCGCTCGTCTGCCAGGCCGAGCCCAGGAATGTCACCGTCGACGAGTTTGTCACCCTGAATGCCACTGGCTCGGGGGTGTCGCCTCTCGAATTCGACGCCAACGGTGACGGGACCTACGACAACACCCGCGAGGAGGATCTAACCCTCGATGTCGTCTACTCCGAGCCGGGCACGTACGAGCCGACCGTCCGTGCCGTCGATCGGGAGGGATTGACGGCGTCCTGCGGGGCGATTGTCGTCCAGCAGGCAGGACTCAGCGCCGCCTTCGACGTCGAGCCACGGCCGGGGACGGTCGGGCAAACGGTCAGCTTCAACGCCTCGAACGCCACCGCCCCGACCGGGATTGCGGAGTACCGGTGGGACTTCGACGGCGACGGCACCATCGAGGAGACAACCACGACGCCAACGACGGAGTTCAGTTACAACGAGTCTGATACGTACGATCCACAGCTCATCATCGTCGACGAGGCCGGTGAGGAGGCGAACGGTTCCGAGACACTCGCAATCGAGGCACCGGGCGGGGACACGGAGGAGGAGATTCCGCTGCTCCCGATCGGTGCCGGCGCCGGTGGTGTCCTGGGCGGGCTCGGCGCGTTGTATTACTTTTTCAGTGGTGGCGGTGCAGCCGGCGGTGGAGCCGGCGGCGGCGGTGGCGGTGGCGGTGGTGAGATACCGAAACCGAAGCCAAAACCCAGTTTGGACTCGGAAGTCGACCCGGCCTACGAGGCTGGCGTATTCGAAATCCCGCCCGGTTCGGGGCCGCTGACGGTGACCGTCGGGTTCGAACCGGATCTGGTCTTTTTCAGTGCGACTAACGGCGCCCGGACGGACAGTGCAACCGACCGGACTGCCGGGTGGAGTCGCGGGGTTGGCTGGAGCGGTGGCGATGATATCACCAATTACAGTCTCACGGCAGCCGACGACGCGCAGACGACCGATCAGGCAACCTGTGCGGCCGACGACGACACCGCCCTCCAGTTGCTTCGCCACAGCAGCGACCGTCCACCCGGCCGGATACAGATCACCCTCGCCGAAACGACATCCGACGGGTTCGAGGTCGATGTCCAGGTACCCGGTAACGATCCGTTTGCCAGCGGGATCCGCGTCCACTACCAGGCAATCCGGACGGCCTCGGAGACCGAGGTGGCGGTCGATACGTTCACCACGCCAACGGAGCCCGGAACGCAGGTCGTGGATCTCGACGTGACGGCGGACCACGTCTCCCTGTTCGGTTCGGCGGCGGTCGGGGAGGCTGGTCGGCTGTGGACAACCGACCGCGGTGTCTCGCTGTCGACCGGCCACGCCGTCGTCGAGGACGACCGGGTGGAGCAGGCAGTCTGGGGGGCAAGCGCCTGGCCCCGGTCCGGCCACGACAGCGCCGCTGTCACGACCGAGGACGGTCTCAACCTGCTCTACCAGGACGGCGACGCCCTCGCAGGACGGACCCGGGCGACTGTCGCCGATATCGGCCCCGAGTTGCGTCTGCGGTACGACCGCGTGTACAACGGGCCACACAAGCTCGGTTCGACGGCACGACACGTTGTGGCATACCTCGCGATGGCAGGCGGCGAGGCGATGCGGCCGGCTGTGGGCGCGGTGCCGATGCCCCGACCGGGCGAGAAACGCCGGATCGACTGCGGCTTCGAACCGGCGATGGTCGAGGTGACAGTCAGCGGTGCGCCACTCGGCGAGGAAGTTCCGAACTGGGCCGCGCCACAGCCGTTTGGCTACTCAGAGGGAACGGCAATCAGCGACGACGAGGGGCTCCGCCAGTACGTCCTCCATCACGCCTTCACGCCTGCGCCACAGGCGTCCACAGCAGCCGTCGATACGGAAGGCCAGGCGGCAGCCACCGACGCCGGCGCGAGCACCGATGGGGGACAACCGGCGCCCGATCCGGGCTCGGGCTCACGGGCCGACCAGCCCGTGCCGAACGACGACCTGGCGACAACCGGTGACGTGGCGCCGGAGACGCTGCGGATCGATCGGGCGGCACAGTCCCCGGAGCCCGAGGGCGACGAGGGCTCCCATCGCGTCCGGCACCCGTCTGATGTGCCCGACGACGGCATCGTCGGTATCTCTATGTTGCACGACAGCGAGGGGACCGTTCTCGGTCGCGACGAGTGCCGGGTCACGGGCATGACCCCGTACGGATTCGACGTGACCACCGGGCGCGTGGCAGCGGATGACGCGCCCGCGCCAGCCAACCGGCCGACGCTCGTCTATCGCGCCTGGCCGGCAGTCGACGGCCGAGAGCGGTATAGCCAGCACTCGACAGATTCGGCACAGACCCAAGACGGCGGGCAACAGTCACAACAGAGTGACCAATCCGCAAGTACCGACACTGGATCGCCGGGCACCCGCGGTTCAATCGGCACTGTGGGAGGGTCTGAACAGGCAGACGAGGATAACATGACAGGAGCAAACATTGACACAGGGAGCCAGCCAGCCCACGATTTGCAAAAGCAAATGACTGAAACGAGCGAAACGGAGGGCCGAAACCGATGAGCTCCGACTCGGAAGAGTTGAATACCACCCAGATTATCCTCAGAGAGATCGCCCATGTGTTCGAGCCTATCGGCGAAGCGGTGGTTCAGGGCAACGAGGACGAAATCGAGTATCTGCTCGAGGACATGGGACTGAATCAAGGCGCAATCGGATCCAACCACGACGCGATCAAGTCGGAACTGGAACGCCTCGCAGATCCGTGGTCCACGATCGAGACAGAACTCATCGAGCCGATTCAAAACGACTCCTATCCGGAGTTGAGCAAACTCGACGACGTTTTCAAGAGCATAAAACAGGTCACACAGGTCATCGCCGACCTCAGCGATATCGAGGTCGAAGATCCCGACATCGAGCAAGTCGGCGAGCTCGTCCTCGATTACCTGCTGATCGTCTACCTCTACGAGAACTATCCGGGGATTCACTCCCTGCTTTCGCTGGTTGGCGTCATCAGGATAGCGGGGCCCGGCGACGCCGGAGATCTGGATCTCTCGGCGTTCGGGAACGTCTTTTCGGACCCACAGGCGTACGTCGACGATATCTTCTCGTGGGGGACCGAGGAGTTCGAGCCCTTCGTGGTGTTATTTTACCTCAAGGGGCTTGTCGACCAGTTCGGATTCGGGAGCACCTTCGCACGGGCGACGGGCCAGAACCTGCCGCAGATGCCAGATGTCGAGTCGGTCGCGGAGGATGTCGCTCGGGACCTGCTTGAACAACTGTTCACCGACGTCGATGTCCCCCGCAAGGTCGAGGAGAAACTCGAGCAGATGGCCACGGACATCGCCTCCGATGTCGCCACGGACGTCGCGCAGGGACAGGTTCCCAACCACGAGGAGGTACTCGAGAAGGTTGCAAAAAGGGCCGCTCGGATACTCGAACAGGAGGCAAAACAGGAGTTGAAAGACGAACTCGGGACGGTGCCCGACGAGCAGGACCTCCGGGAACGGCTCCCAATCGGCCAGCCGACGCAGGTGCTACAGGACCGACAGCTTGCGGTCAATATGCTCTCGATTGCCGATTCCGGCGGGGCAGGCGAGGCAGGGATCATGCTGATCCCAGTGCCGGGTAAGGGCGGACTCCCGGGACTGATTATCAAGCCCTACGGCAACACCAGCGGTAGTGTCACCGAGAAACTCGACGAGTGCTGGACGTTCAACGCACAGTTCAGCGGACAGGCTTCGTGGGCAGTCAAACTGGTCCCAGACCCCGGCGGCAACACGGTACCCGAACTGTTCGACGTGAGCACGGGTACGGTCAAGGACGAAGCCCGCGGCGAGGCAAGTATCACATACGAGTGCGAGGGTGACGATCTGACCCCGATCATCGGCGACCCCCAGGACACCGGCATCGGCGTCAGTTACTTCGAGGCCGAAATCACTATCGAATACGAGGACGAGGAGGTCGTGGTGGTGGTCACAGTCCCGGCCCGCGGCCACATTCACGTCACCCCCGAGGGGCCGTTTCTGGAGAAGCTGATGCCCCAGGGGATCGGCTATGACTTCGACGCGACGGTCGGTTGGGCCTCGGACACCGGATTCTTTTTCGAACGTGGCGGGTCGCTCGAGATGGCGATCCCGTCCGGAAAACAGATCGGACCGCTCACGCTCGAAGAAGTATACGGCGCGCTCGAACCCGGCGACAGCGAAAGCGGAGGCGGTGGTGGAGGCCTGGCGGCCGGTGGTTCCTCGAACACAACCAGTCCGAGTGGACCGTCCACCGCCGGAACCAGTGGCTCTGGTAGCGGTGGAGGTCGGGGCGGCAGCCAGTCAGGAGCCGAGTTCCCCGAGGGCAGGGCGGATGTCGATCTCAGGCAGGGGACGATCACGGTCCAGGGAGCGATTTCGGGCTCGGCCGAACTCGGACCGTTCACGGCGACGGTCCGCCGGATCGGGGTTGAAGCCGACATGTCCTTCCCGAAAGATGGCGGCAACGTCGGACCGGCGCAGGTCGATATCGGCTTCAAGCCCCCGGAAGGCGTCGGTCTCTCCATCGACGCCGGTGCGGTCAGCGGCGGCGGCTATCTCCGGTTCGACCCCGACAACGACCGGTACGCCGGCGTTCTCCAGCTCAAGGTTCAGGACATCACCATCAACGTCGTCGGTCTGCTGACGACGGACCTGCCCGGCGGCGACGACGGCTTCTCGCTTTTGTTGATCATCTCCGGGGAGTTCCCACCGGTCCAGTTGGGAATGGGCTTTACGCTCAACGGCGTCGGCGGACTTGTCGGGGTGAACCGGACGGTGAAGTCCGACCCGCTCGCCGACGCCGTCCGCGAGGGCTCGATGGACTCGATCCTGTTCCCGGAAAACCCTGTCGCCAACAGCGACCGGATCATCAGCGATCTTCGGACGATCTTCCCGCCGCGTGGCGGCACCCACGTTTTCGGCCCCATCGTCCGGCTGGGCTGGGGGACACCGACACTGATCACCGCGGACGTCGGCGTCATCCTTGAGGTGCCGACCTGGCGGATCATCCTGCTCGGGCGGCTGAGCGCCGCCTTGCCCGACGAGAAGGCCGCGCTGATAGAACTCAACCTCGCGGTGCGGGGGGAGTTGGATCCGCCGAATCAGAGCCTGGCGATCGATGCCTCGCTGTACGACTCCCGCGTGCTTGCGTGGTCGCTCAGCGGGGACATGGCCCTGCGGTCGAGTTGGGGGAGCAATCCGCGGTTCGTTCTCTCCGTCGGCGGGTTCAATCCGCGCTTTCCCAAGCCGGGTGACTTCCCGGAACTTCGCCGCGTGCGCGCCTCCCTCGGGCCGCCGAGTGGCAACCCGAGCATCGAGTTCTACGGCTACTTCGCGCTGACCTCGAACACCGTTCAGGCGGGCGCGGGCGTGAAGCTGCGGGCTTCGGCTGGCCCGGCGAAGGTGAAAGGGAAACTCCAGTTCGACACCCTGATCAAATTCGACCCGTTCGGGTTCATAATCGACTTCCACGCCTCGCTGTCTGTGACGATCAAAGGCAAAGGATTGTCACTGTCACTGGACGGCACGCTGAAAGGTCCGAGCCCGTTCGAGATCACCGGGAAGCTGAAAATCGATATCCTGTTCATCACGGTGACGGTCCACGTGGACGTCACGCTTGGCTCGGACTCCGAGGACGAGAAGCTGCCGCCGGCGAAGATCATGCCGGAACTGACCGATGCGCTCGGCAAGAACAAAAACTGGTCGGCTGGCCGCCCCAGCCCGGCAAACACGATGGTGACAACGCGCGAACCGGAGGGTGGCGAGGGGACGGTCCTGGCCCACCCGCTGGCGGAGATCGGTGTGCGCCAGACGGTCGTCCCCCTGGAGTTCAAGCTCGAAAAGTACGGCAACGCGCGGCCGACCGGTCTGACCGAGTTCGCCATCGAGAGCGCGTCGGTGGCCGGCGGCGCCGCACTCGATATGGGTGCAAAGACAAACGAACAGTTCGCACCGGCGCAGTTCCGGAAGATGGGCGAGCAGGAGAAACTCGACAGCCCACCGTTCCAGTCCGAAGTCGCGGGACAGCGGATGGAACACGAGGGGATATACGTCGGCGACGACACCGCGGGGAACGTCCGCACGGCGCGGCTGGGCTTTGAGTCGTCGATCGTCGACAAGACATACGATAATCGCGGGAAGCCACTGGCTGATCTCGGTAGCTTCGCCGCACAGGGCAAAGATCCGATCTCCACGATCCCCCCGGACGTGACAGACGCGCTGTCGGATGTCTCGGCGGTCGCCAACTCCCCGCTCCGAACAAGCGGTGCCGAGCAGTTCCGCCCGGAAGAGACGGAGATGCGGGCAATCAGACAGCAACTTTCGGGTGTCCCGGCTACGGTCAAGGGTTCGACCGGGGAGGGGAGCGACGGCGGGTCCGAACAGGTCCTCAGAGGGGGTATGACACCGGAGGAAGGGGGGCTTTCCACCTCGCTTTCGACCGGCGAGAGCGACTACGTCGTGGCAAGCAAAAAGACCCTAAAGCGCGTGGACATCCCCACCCTTGACCAGCAACCGACATCGAAGGAGGAGGCCCGGCGTGGACTCTCGGCGTTTGCCGAAAACAACCCATACCGGGCGAAACAGCTCCAGATCGTCGAGGCAGGAAAGGCCCGAACTAACGGAACTGACGGCTCTGACCCCGCGTCGGAGTCGTCACGACCGACGAAGACAGCGGGCAACGAAATGACAGTTACGCTGGCCGGGACGGGCCAGCAGTACTTCGGAGGCAATCAATGAGCGAGCAGACCAACTACAGACTGTTTCCAACGGTAAGAGAGGGGTACCGACCGGACGAAACGTTCGAGACCGGTGTAGATAGCGTTCCCGGCGGCGGCGAGGCGAAGGTTACGCTGTCCGTGAAAGGCAAAGGGCCCGACGGCCCACAGACGACGGAGGTGACGAACACGCTGAGCATCTACGGTCCCGGTGATGTGACGGCGCTTGATGTGGATCAGATCGTGCGCATGGAGCCGGAGCCGTCCACGACCGAGTTCCCCCCGAACTACTTCCCTATCGTCGAGTTCGACAACCCCAGGCTGCCGTGGCAGTTCAGCCCGGAACGGGCCGACGACCAGGGTCGCAACCATCCCTGGCTCTGTCTGGTCGTCGTCGAGCGAGACCAGACGGCCGTAGAGCCCTCGGGGACGGGGCCGCTCCCGGCGCTTGAGACGTCGACCGACCAGTTGCCAGACCCCACAGAATCGTGGGCATGGGCCCACGCACAGCTCACCGGCGACGCAAACGCCCGCAGCGAGTTCCAGAAACGCTCGACGAAGACGGTCGCGCGACTCATCTGCCCGCGGAATCTCGACCCCAAAACACAGTACCGGGCCTGCGTCGTGCCGACGTTCGAACCCGGTCGGCGGGCCGGCCTCGGTCTCGAGCCCTACCAGGGCGACCGGAGCACGATGAACTTCGCCTGGGGGGCCGACGAGGAGGTCAAGTTACCGGTCTATCATCACTGGGAGTTTACCAGCGCCCGAAAGGGTGACTTCGAGTATCTGGCTCGGGAACTCGAGCCACAACGGTTCGAGGGGGATGTCGGCTTCCGAACGGTCGACGTGACCAACCCCGGGCCGGAGAAACTGCAGCCCGCTGCAGGCGCAGACACGAAGGCCGGGACGGTGGGGCTTGGCGGCGCACTCAAAGCGATCAACGTCCAGCCCGACGGCTACGACGAGACGTTACAGACACGACTGCGGGAGCTTCTGAACAAACCGTCGACAGTCGAGTGGGAGGCGGACTACGGTGCAGTGGGGCCACCGCTGTACGGGCAGTACCACGCCGGTGTCCCGTTGCTCGAACCCGAGGACCCCTGGCGGGGGATGGAAGACTACTACTACCCACTGTGGTTCAATCAGCTAAACCGGGATCCCAGACACCGTATCGCGGCGGGCTACGGGACCAGGGTGATCCAACACAATCAGGAGCAACTGATGAAAATCGCCTGGGAGGAGTTCGGCGAGATTCAGGAGACGAATCGAAAGCTCAAACGTGCACAGCTCGCCGAACGGATTCAGGAACGTAAATACGAGAGCATAAAGTCGCTGTCGACCGGGACACTCCTCGGACTGACACAGCCGATCCACGGCGAGTTACTCGACGAGGAAACCGGTGAGACTGTGTATAAAAAACGCGTCGAAACGGACATCCCTGCCGGACTGACCTCACCCTCGTTTCGCCGAATTACCCGACCAGGGGGCCCGCTCGCGCGCAGAGCCGGTGTCTCTATCGACACCACCGAATTCGTGACACGACTAGAAACTGGCCGAACTCCACGACAGACAGACGGCCTCGGAACCACCGAGGATATCACCCCCAACGGGGCAAAAGAGCCCTCGAAACCCGCCGAGGGGGACCTTCCGACCGAGACCGAAGCAGTTGGGATGACTGATACCTTCCGGCCGTCCCCCGGCGGCAAACGGGCCGGTAACGGGACGTCCGGCCCGGCCAAACCAGGATCGATGGAGCCACAGTCTGGCAGTCTGCCGGACCAGCCAGCCCCCGACGAGCACCCCGGAATCGGCCGCGTTCGGACCCTACTCGACAGCGTCGAGACGCACGTCGACACGGCCGAAAGCGCACTCTCGGACCTGGAGGCAGGGGTCACGAGAGACGACGTGCAGAGTCTGCGGTCCGCAATCGAGGAGTCACCGACCGTCGAGCAACGCTGTGTCTCGATCCGGACCGACACCTTCGCGTCGCTGACCCGTGCTCTCTCGAAACTGCTCGCCGAGGAGCCGGAGGATCTCCCGGCGGGTATGGACCGTTCGGAGGGCAACAGGCAACTCCAGTCGCTGCAGCGCGCACAGCGGACCCTGGAAGATGCGATCGCCCGGGCTACAGCCCAGATACAGGACGAACTCAAGATCCGGAAGGGGAACCAAGCCCGCGACGGCCAGGGCGGCGGGCCCCGCCCGATGTCGGAGAATCGGGCGCTTGGACGTGCATTGGACGAGGCGACGGACGCGATCGTAACGCTCCGTTCGACGACCGGGGAGATTCGGGCCGCCGTGGACCCCACACAGACGCAGACACTCAGCTCCGGACCGATCGAGATGGGGGGTGACGGGGCGATCACGACGACGTCGGACGTGGAGATGACCGAGACCGACATGGAGGCCGCCGAGGTCGACGTGAGCCCGACGATCGGCCAGTCCTCGCCGGCGGAGATCGACGTACCGGACATGGAGTCGCTCCGGGAGACGACCCTTTCGGGCATCGACCCCTCACAGCGACTCCATACCCACCTCGAATCGGTCCTGGATATTCCGAATCTGACCGAACGCGAGGATCCCGTCGAGGAGGTTCTGGCCGCGCCGACATTCAACGACTTCACCTACCGGCTGCTAGCAACACTGAACCAGGAGTACTTTCTCCCGGGGGCAGGCGACATCCCCAAAAACAGCATGGGTGTACTACAGACCAATCCCGAGTTCATCGAGGCGTTCATGGCCGGACTCAACCACGAGATGGCGCGCGAGTTGCGCTGGCGCCGGTACCCGACCGATCGTCGTGGCACGTACTTCCGTCGGTTCTGGGATCGGCGTGGCAATCCAAATGTCGACACTGACGATCCCGACGAGATGGCTGATATCAATCCGATGCACAACTGGGACAAAAACGCCCTCGGCGACAACAGTCCCGGTGACGACGAGGCACAGGTCGTCCTCCTGATCAAAGGCGAGCTACTCAGGCGCTATCCCAACACGGATGTCTTCGCGGCCAAGGCCGAGGCGGACAAGGGCGACCGGGTGCCTGCACTCCCGGGGACCCACGTCACGCGCGAACTCGCGGAAGGGGAGGCCAGTCATCCCGATGTCGATCCCAAGGAACTCAAATACCCCGTCTTCCGGGGACGGCTGGAGCCGGACATCGTCTTTTTCGGGTTCGATATCACGCCCGACGAGGCCCTGTACGATCCCTATCACCTCGACGAGACAGATAAAACGCCGGACGACCACCCGAACGAAGGGTGGTTTTTTGTCCTGCAGGAGCCGCCGGCCGAGACCCGCTTTGGCCTCGACATCGGAACCGAGGACGACGTCGGCGAGACACCGCCAGGCATCACCACCGACGGTGGGGCGACGGTCACGGCCACCAAGACGGAGGTAAGCGAGGGCGTCGAGCACGGACTCAACGCCGTCTCCTGGGCTCATCTCGTCGAAGACGGCTCACCAAACGACGTGACCCACGTCGACGTGAACGGTTCGAGGCCTGGCAAGGAGGACTGGTCCGTCGAGCCGAAGACGACCTACGTCCCTTCCGACTCGGCTACCAGCCACACGTACAACGACATCGACGCGGCGACGTGGGGGTACAACAGCGCACATATGGCCCGGTTCACGTGGCAGTTGCCGGTCAGGGTCAGCATCCACGCCGACGACATGATCAAAGAAGACACCGCGAGAAAGTGGCGGGAGAAAAACAGCTTCAGCGTGCGGTATCTCAGCCAGGGTGATGCCCGATGAGTTCCGAAACCGACGGCTGGACCGGGGCTGTGGATGCCAGGACACAGTGGGCACAGATCGATGACGCACTGAACGCCTTCCGGGTTGCCCACGACAGACTTGGCTCGCTTCGCGAGTCGCTGGTCCGCAACCGCGCCGACAAGACTACCCGGCAGGAAACGCTGACGGCTATCGACCGACTCGGGGCAATCGACCAGTCGAAGCTCACCTTCCTCGCAGCGTCCGTGCTACCCGGGGAGCGCACTCTCTCGAGTGCGTTCGCTCACGGCAGCAGCGTCACCCGGAAGGCCGACGATGTCGCAACGGCACTGGAAGCCTACGGTGACGGCGACCCGTGGAGCGGTGTGACCGGGGCAGTGGCCGCCATCGTTTCGTCGCCGGACCACCCGATGGGAATCGACAGCCGCGCGCTCTCGGAGCTCGTGACGCTTTTCGAACTCGCAATCGAAGCCGGGATTCGCCGTCGCAGCCAGCTTCAATCGGAGCTACAGTCCGCATTACAGACCGCCTACGACGAGGCCTCGGAGCCGCTCGGGCCGCTCGGGAACCAGCCAATCGCGTTGCTGCCGGTCCGCTTGGAGACACGTTTTGTCGACGAAAACGGCCAGACCGACGGGTCGCGGAAGGAACTGCTCGTCCGGGTCTACCCCGACCAGATTCACGCCGACTCCCACGAGGACGAACTCACCGACAAGGAGATTACCTGGGCGAAAAACTTCTGGGCGACGCTTTGGTTTGCGCGCCACCCCGACCCGAGCCAGGTCGGATCGGACCCGACAAAGCCCTACCTGCAGGAGAGTCTGCCGTCCGAACGCCTGCGCGAGCGCGTCACAGGCATCGATCTGTCGCGGTTTTCCACCGATCACACCAGCCGATACGCCGAACTCAAAAAGCGCGCCTGGCAGCAACTCCTCGACCGCTTCGACCGCGAGCGGGCGAGCTACATCGTCCACACGATGAAGCCCACCGACGAGGAACTGGCGACGGACCTGCTGACGGAGCCCCCCGAGTCGCAGTTCGCAAGCGACGGCGGCGAAAATACGGATCAGGGGTCCGGGTCCGGGTCCGGGGCCGGGGACGTACCGGACTACGAGGGTGTGACCGACCGGATCAGCCAAGGCGATGTGGCAATCAACGAGGGGGTGCTCGCAGAGACCCCGGATCTGCCGACGACGCTACCGGCACTGGAGTTTCCGTCGGTGCCGCGACGGCCACAGCAGTGGACCAAACAGCCCCGAGCGAAGCTACTGCCAGACAGGTGGATCGCGGTCGCGGAGTGGGAGGACCACACCGGCGAGAGCCACCGGACTGCAATCGCGGGCGATCCGGTCCGTGACCCGCTGGAGGTCGGTCCGAGCCCCGAATCTGTCGCCGAGGACGCCCTCGAAGCCGGCGCGTCCGAGTCGGACGTCGCGCCGGGTGGTACCGAGTGGATGGTCGACTTTCTCGAGGCCGTCGAGGTCGGAATGGGACTGCGACTGCCACTGACCGGGCTGTCCGGGTTCGACCCCAAGCGAGGCTTCACCCGGCTGTCGGTCGTCGGCGTCCGGTCGTCGGTCGGCCCCACGGAGGGAAGCGAGGAACTCGCGGACCTGCTTGACGCCCACCACTACACCGACGGCCTGTCGTTTATGTCACAGGGAACGCCGACGAACACCCACGAGGATACCGCCGGCGAGGACGAGGAGTTCCACCAGGGGCTCTCCGTGGAGGCCGTCCCGCCGCTGGTCGAGGACGGTGACCTGAGCGACGGTGACCTGCTCGCACGAGCGCTCGCGATTGACCCCGACGACGACGGGGAGCACGTCTTTGCCAACGTGGCACACGCCGACAACACCGAGCAACGGGACGCTCGCCACATGAACTCGGCGCTGTGGCCGGCGACTATCGGCTACTCGATGGCAAATCTCTACGTCGACAACGAGACCGTTGGCAACCCTTCGATGACCGAAATCGGCACCAAGGTCAGCCCCTGGTCGGTCGATCCGCCGGATCGTAAAGACCTGGAGACCGAGATGCTGTGGCTCGACGCCTACCGGCGCCACTTCATCCGTTACGTCCGCGCCCGCGGACCGTTGCCGACGTTGCGGGCGGGCGACCAGCCCTACGGTGTTCTCCCCGCCTCGCCGATCGAGACCGAACGGGATCTGTCGCTGATCGATCCGGAGGTAATCGCCGATCTCGGACAGGGGGACCTCGACATCGAGAGCCTCGAAAAGCAGGGACACTCCGTGGAGACGCTGGCTGCAAACGGTGTGGAGCCGACGAAACTGGTCGAAGCCGGTGCCAAGCCAGACACGCTCGTCGATGCCGGGGTCGATCCCAAGCGAATGGTCGCTGGCGGCGTGCAGCCAGCGGAAGTTTTCGACGCGGCCGGGCTGGTCCCCGACTCGCTGTTACAGGACGGGGCCGGTATCAAGGCCACGTCCCGTGTCAGCAAGGCACGCCTCATGCAGTCAGGCATCGACGTAGAGAAGATGAACGAAGCGGGGATCACGCCCCGAGCCATCGCCCGCGGCGAGGTGACCGAGGAACAGCTTGCAGAGCTGGGGCTCACGACGGAGCAGATCGCCGACGTGGTTTTGCCCGAGCAGGCAAAACGCCTCGGACTGTCGCCTGCTGCACTGGAGCGTGCTGGTATCACACCCAAGACACTTCTCAGCGGTGAGTTCAGCCAGGAGCAGGTCGAGCAGCTCGGCCTCACGACGCGCGCCGTTGCCGACGCTGCGTTGCCCCCCGAACTCCGCGAACTCGGCGTGACCCCAAAGAGAATTGCGGATGCGGATATCACGCCCAAGGAGATACTGAACGGCGACATCTCCCCGGAACAGCTCGAGGCCGTCGGGATCACCACCGAGACGGTCGCGGAGGCTCTGCTCCCGGAGGAAGCCATCGAGGCGGGGATCACGCCCGAAGCGGTCGCAAATGTGGATCTGACCGCGGCCGACCTGCTCAACGGCGACGTGAGCCTTGAAGCCCTCGAAGCGGCGGGCTTTGATCTTCAAACGCTCGAATCTGCACTGTTACCGGACGCGTTCCAGGCCGCGGGGATCACCCCGGAAAACCTGCTGAACGCCGGGATCACCCCCGATGCCGTCCTCAACGGTCAGATCACGCCAGACGATCTCGTCGAGGCCGGGCTGACACCGACGCGACTGGCCGACGCGGGACTGTTGCCCGAGGCCGTAGACGACGTGAGCCAGGTTATCACCGACCTCATAGAGGCGGGGCTCGACCCGATGACGCTCCTCGAGCGCGGATTGACACCGGACGCGCTGGTCGACGCCGGTGTCACGCCGGAGACGTTGATCGAGGCCGGCCTCGCGCCGAAGCACCTCGTCGAAGCGGGTGTCGATGCGATCGAACTCGCCGCGAAGGGTGCCACGTCGGCTCAGAAGCTGCTCGATGCCGGTGTCTCGCCGGCAAAGCTCGCGCGTGCCGGTATGACCGTCGCGGACGTTGCCGGTGGTGACGTTCCGGTAAAGGAACTGGTTCAGACGGGCACGACCGTGCTGGAACTCGTTTCCAAGGGTGCCGACGAACTCGACCTCGCCTCGGAGGGGGCCCGGCCGAGCAGCCTCCGGGAGGCGAATGTCGACGCCGGCACCCTCCGGGAGGCGGGCAAGGCAGCCGGCTCACTGCGGACCGCCGGCTACACCGCACAGGAACTGCTCGACTCCGGGTACACGATCGAGGAGTTGCTCAACGGCGGCTTCTCGACACAGGAGCTCTCGGCGGCCGGGGTCGACCCTACGGATATCGACGCGCGCAGACGCGATGTCTCCTCCATGCTGGCAGCCGGCCACGCCCCGCAGGATCTCAAGCAGGCGGGGTTTGCCCCCGAACAGCTCGTCGAGGCCGGGCTGGACATCGCAACGCTTACCGAGGCCGGCTACACTGCCGGCGAACTCGTCGACGCGGGGCTGGAAACCGACGATCTGATCGAGGCCGGGATGGCGGTCGCAGACCTGCGGGCGGCCGATGTCGACACCGGTTCGCTGCTGGGAGCCGGCGTCGATATAGCCACGCTGCGCGATCACGGCGCGACGGCAGAGGAACTGCTCCAGGCCGGTCACGATCCCAAGGAGTTACTCGATGCCGGCATCGAGCGGACCGAACTCGAGGTGGCCGGCGTCGACGTCGACGGGCTGCTCGAGGACGCCGCGGACGACGACCTGAGTGGCGGGGATATCGCCGGGGCTGCGGTGGAGGGACTCCAGTACGCCGCGACGGTGATGGAGGATCCGAACAGGGCCGAACAGGACGCCTACAGCTTCAGCTTCGATCCCGCAATTCCAAAGGGCCCATCGCGGAGCCAGTCACTCGGCTCCGGAAGCGGGGGTACGCCCGACGAGGACGGCGAGTCGGCGGCGGATGGCGGGGTACAGTCCGGTCAGGTGCCGATCGTCAAACAGCTCTCGATCGACGACCGCCTCGATGGCCGATTGAAACGGGAGTTGCGCGGATTCGGCTCGGCCTGGGAGCTAGCTGTCGACGGGGTGCCTTTCGGTCACGACATCGACTCCGACGGTGTGGTCGCCGCCCTCTCGCGTAGCGGGCTCTCGACAAATATCCGTCACCGGACGATGCTTTACTCCGGTGAGTACCTCAACGATGCGTACCACAGCTTCGCGGCGGGGGTTTGCAAGGACCTGTTGAAGCCACGTGCGACCGGCCTCAGGCGGGCCCTGTCGGACGCCGGCCTCGAGGACCGCGACCCGCGGATCACCTACTTCGCGCCACTCGACGGCGACGAGACCGATCCCTGGATCGACGGCGTGATACGCACTCACAAGTCATCCGACCCGCCCGACCGGTACAGAGACAACCCGTCTGTTAGCAACACATCCAACGAACTCTGGGGGCTGCTGGAGTGGCACGTTGAGATCCCCAGCCAGGACACGATCGAACGGTACGATCTCGTCGATTACGATATCAGTACGTTCATCGATGTCCTGCTCGATTCCTCGGTCGAGGAGGTCCACCTGCTCGGCGACGCCATCACCAGGCTCGACGCCGACGACATTCGGTTCGAGTACAGGACACGGGACGATGAGTGGATGACGCTGCTGGATCTCGACGAGAGCAGGTGGGACAGTTTCGACTCGCCGGAGAGGCGACGGCGGCTGGTCAGGGCAATCGAGGACGCCGACGACCCGGTACACTTCGCGCGCATTCTCGGCGAGGGCCGACTCGAACGCCGGTTTCCGAAGATGCTCCAGCTGGCCAAGAACGTCCGCGATCACAACGATTCCGGCGTGTTACGCTCGTTGCTCCGGATCCTGCTCCAGTACGGCTATCTCCGCGAGTTCCTCACCGCTCGACGGCGGCTGGGGCTTGCCTTCGACGACGTGCCGTACCCGTGGATTGATCCCGCGTACGCGAACTCGGACCAGGATACGGTCATGTCGACGCTCAAGGACGACATTCCCGACGTGCTCAAGACCCATCCCGATATCACGCCCGGAGAGACGGAGTTGTACCACGAGGCGCTCCAGGACGCGGCTGCGAACTACAGTTCGACGACCTCGATCGACCCGCGAATAAGTGAGTTTACCGACAGCCTCCAGTATCTCGCCGGGATGGACGTCGAGGAACTCACGACGCTGACCCAGGAGACACTGGATCTCGCCAGCCACCGGATGGACGCCTGGTGGACTTCGCTCGCGACCAAGCGGCTGTTCGAACTGCGAGAAGCACAGGGTACGGTCGATCCCGGTGGCGAGATCGACCACTCGGCCTGGGACGGTGCAGACAGCGAGGTCCCGCGGGCCACGCTCGACCCCGCACTCGTAGACAGGATCACCCAGGGCGACAGTTCGGCCGACACCGGCACTGTGGACATCGGGTCTATCGAGGCCGGTGCCATCGATGCCAACCGACAGTTCGACCCAGCCGCGCTCACAGAGGGGCAGGCCGACACGCAGACAGACGTCCAGTCGACCGACGGCGGCGTCGATCCGGCGGGAGCCCAAAACGTCGGAGCAGATCTCGGGGGCCAGAACATCATCACAGGTCAAAAGGGCTCCGACCGGGACATCACGATCGACCCGGCGACGATCGAAACGGACGTGGCAAACCGCGTCGGCGAGATCGATCCGGCCAGTATCGACGAGGTGGCGACCCAGGAACCGGGGTTGTACGTCGGCGGCTATGGCTTCGTGGAGAACCTCTCGGCGGATGTCGAGGGACGCACGGATCCGGAGTACGTCCACGCGCCCTCCGAACAGCACGCAACGACCGCTGCGATCCTCAAAAGCGGCGTTAAGGCCCACGACACCGACGAGGGCGAGAACCCCCTCTCGTTGGACCTTTCAGCGGATCGCGTCCGCGCCGGACTGCGGCTCATCCGCGGCGTGCGCCGTGGGCAGTCGCTGCCGGAACTGCTCGGGTACCGCTTCGAGCGCCGGATGCACGAGGCGACCGTGGAGTACGACGAGCCGGATCTGATGCAGTACGCCGACGTGTTCCGCGAAAAGTTCCCCCAGCGGGTCGGCAAGGTCGACAAACCCGACGAGAACGACCTGAAGGAAGATAGGCTCAAGAAACTGGCCGCACGCGACACTGTCGACGGCCTCAAGCTGCTCAAAAAGTGGGAGAACTACCCGTTCGGACGCGGCGAGGACCTTCCCGACGAAGGCTCGACGGCCCACACGGAGCTAGATGAGATCGCAACGGACCTCGGTGACGACATCGACGCCGCGGGGGATATACTGCTGGCCGAGAGCGTCCACCAGATCGGTCAGGGGAACTTCGATCGAGCCGGGGGCTCGCTTGACGCGCTGGCGAAGGGGGCACAGTTCCCGGACCCGGATGTGATCGAGACGCCGCGAAGCGGCACCGGACTCACCCACCGCCAGCAGATCCTTCTGGGCGAGACGTCGGCGCCGGTCGGTACACCGCGGGGCGAGGCAGCCCCATCGCTCGCGTCGTGGATCGGGGAGTTGCTGCCCGACCTCTCCCGGGTGCGCTGCGAGGGGACCTACCGCTGGGAGGAGCCGGCAAACCCCGACGAGGAGCTGCCTGCAGCCGGGCTGATCGAGGACGAGGAGACCGTCGAGCGTGAGGAGACGACATCGCTGTCACTTGATGTGCTGGATCTGGGACCGATGGACGTACTGTTTTTGTTCGGCGCGAGCCGCGAGGAGACTCGCTCGGAACTCGAACAGCGGCTCGTCTATCACCTGATTCGCACGCGCCCCTCCGACCCGGCGGTGCCGGCGGACGCGGCGGTCGAACTGACTCTGACCGAGACCGACGGCGACGTGAGCGTCGCGGAACTGCTCGAGGTCGCCCGGAGTCTCCGAGAGTTGGTGCAGTCGACCAGGCCGGCCAACGCGCTCGATCTGGCACACCCCGGCGACTTCGACGGCGAGGGACACACCGAGGCGACGGCCACGACGCTCCGCGAGCGGGCAAACGACGCCCAGGATACCCTCTACCGGCTCGCCTCGGATATCGACGAGCGTCTCGCACTGTTCGACGCCGAGCACACCGTCGGAGACGGCACTGACGGTCTGCCGACCCCTGCCGGCGCTACGAGTGACGGCGGCCAGATCGCGGACACCTCCTGGCGGAACATCGACAGCCCGGTGCATCTTCCCAACGACCGGTCCCCGGCGCTAGATCGACCGATAACCGTTCCCTCGACGCCGCTCCCGAGACAGATCGACGAACTGGTCGACGCTATCCGGGCGGTCGACGAGGCGGTTCCGCTTTCCACGGTCGAATCCGTCGCAAACAACCTCGACCCCGCCGCGATCCGGGGTGAACTCCGGTCGCTGGTCGCGGATCTGCCGGCCGGGTCGGCGTCCCCGAGGGCGGCCCGGGCCGACCTCCGCGTGGAGTCCGCGACGGGCCAGACTGTCGGCGGCCGGATCCTCCATGCGGTCGACGTGCCTGACGTGAACGCCGAAACGGACGAGGAGGGGAGCGGCGGTGACGGCATGGACCCCTCCCAGAGCGGGCCGCTCGCCTGGGGACAGACAGACCCGGCCGGCGAGGACATCATGGGCGTGTCAACCCAGTCCATCGAGACAGTCGACATGACCGCCCGGCCGGAGATCGAGTACACCGACGTGGAGTACGCCGCAGAAACCCTCGAACCCACCGAGCCAGCCAGCACGGCGGACATCGAAATCGACAGTGAGGATCTGGACATCGACGACGGTGGCTTTGGGGGTAGTGGCGGCGACCCCGGCGAAGGCGGTCGTCAGGCCGAGGACGGCGCCGACGACGGACTGAACATCGACTGGTCGACGGCCACCCTGACGGTTCGTGCGTGGGGAACGGACGGCAGCTCCTGGTTCGAACTGGAGAAGACGACCACCCCCGACTCTGAGGGCAACTTCACCGTAAGGATGGACTTCTCCGGCGTCGATCCCGGTACCTCCTTCCAGGCAGTCGCAATCAACAACGGAAAGATCCTCTACAGTGCGACCGGCAGGGTTGTCGACGACAGGGACCTGACCGCGGCCGCTCAGTCGGCGTTCCGATCCGACTGTCCGAACCTGCAGCGACTGCTCTGGCTGCTGGACCACGAGGAACTGCTGTCGACCGAGTCGGGCGTCTCGGCCCAATTTGCGGCGGCACACGAGGCGGTTTCGGACTGGAGTCGGATCGAGACGGAGCGTGACGCAGTCGACCCCGCAAACAGCACCGTCACCAGCGACGAGGTCGACGCACTGAGCACACTCGCGGATCTCGAGTCGTTCGATCCGGCGGCGGTGCCCGACGCCGTCGAACCGACGACGGAACCGGCGGCGCGACTGGGGCTGGACCGGATCGTCAGCACGACCGGCGAGGGTGGCCCTGGTGACCTGACCTACTGGGTCGGGCCGACGCAGGCGCTGACGGGGGTGCGCACACGCATCGAGCGCACGCTCGAGGATCCCTCGCTGTACAACGTCGGTGCGGCCCCGCGCCTGTTGAAATACGAGCACAGTAGTGCGGCACTGCTGTACGATCTCGACGACGGTGCCGTGGTGAGTGCGTATCTCGACGCATTCCTGGCACAGCCGGCCTGGACGCTCCGGTATCTGGACCGGCAACTCCACGCCGAGGCGGCGACGATCGTGCAACATCTGACAGCGTGGCTGTACGACCCTGCTAGTCTGGACTCCGGGGTCGACCTGTCGACCGAACTGTCCGACCTGGCGGGTGCAGCACGGAAGCTGCCTGCCCTGTCCGCACTGTTCGAGGGGCTGCCTCGCGGCGAGACACCAACGGGACACGAGGCCTTTGCCGACCATCTCGACACGCTCGCCGCGCGGGTCGGTCAGCAAACGGCGATACCCGGCGGATCCAGTCCGGAGTCGGCGTTTGACACTGCAGTCAATGACGCGACAGGCGCTCTCCGGAGCGCGGTGCGTACAGAACGTTCGACTGTCGACGCGCTCGTGAGTGGTCCGCCTGCGGACGAGGCGTTCCGTAAGGTGGGGCTGGAACAGCTACGCGACAGCATGACGACCGCAGCGTCGTACGGCGTCTACGGAGGGACACCCTCCGAGGCCGACGGCGGGAGCGTCGCGGTGACGAATTCGCTGCTCGAACAGGCCAGAGCGCTGTTGAAGCGCCTCCGGTCGCGGATCGAAGACGCGGGCGCTCTGGACCCCCGGATCCACGGGGGGCTCTCGTCCCAGCCGGTTCCACAGCGCGTCGAAACCCAAACCGATCGGCTGCAAACGCTCTTTGGCGACGGGTTCACCGTGTTGCCACCGTTTAAACCCTCCAACCCCGAGGAGCTGACCGCGACGTTTACCGACGATCAACTGGTGCCCGACGATCAGTCACTTGCCGCCGAAACGTGGCTTCAGCGTTCGGCGTCACACCGCGAGCGCGTCCGGAAGTTCCGGGAGGCTCGCTCGTACACCGAGGCGATTTCGGATTCGCTGACCGGTTCGCCGACCGTCGGTCAGTTGCCATACGAGGAGGGTGACACCTGGGTCGGTGTCGAGGGTGCCGACCCCGACCCTGCCCGGATCTCCGTCGTCGCGCGGTTCGGTCCGGGTATCGAGCCGTCGATGAGCAACGGGCAGATCGCCGGCCTCTCGATCGACGAGTGGACAGAGGAGATCCCCGCCGACGAGGAGACGACCGGGGTCGCGCTCAACTACGACGACCCTGGCAACCGCGCGCCACAGTCGATTCTGCTGGTGCCCCCGCCCGAGGATGACACACAGTCGCTCGACCACCTCGCTGCGACCGTCGCGGAGACGGCGAGTTACGCCAAGCGGCGGGCGATCACCCTCGAAGACTTCGAGAGCCAACCGCAGGGCGCCACCCCCCAGCACATGGACCCGCCGTTCGGGCTGTTCCCGGCGCTTAACTTCATCGACCAGAACGCCTCGCCCACCTCAAAGGGGCCGATCCCGGATGCAGTCGACAACGACCGCGGGGTGCCGATGGTCAACTTCGGGATGCTGGACTGGTACGACAAACGGATTCAGTTGTCCGACATGGCGGACATCCCGAACGGGGAAGACGGGGGTGGATCCGAATGAGCCGACACCGCTCGAGCGGTCCCCCGGGGGTGAGCGACCGATGACCGACAAAAAACGCGTCTGGACGCGACTGGAGCCACGCACACAGGATCAGGACATGAGAGACGCGCTGACAGCACCGATCCGGGATCCGATGTGGCTGCTGAGCCGCCAGTGGCAGGTAAGTGAGTTCGAAGGCGAGGACGCCGGGTCGCCGATTCGCGCCGACCTGTCGATGGCCGCGGATCCACTCTCCCAGGTCGATCTGCGCGGAGGCGGCCCCGGCGTCGGTGCGGACGAGCAAAACGAGTCCGACGACCTCGCCGAGTTGCTTGGCAACGGGCCTGGTGACCCGTTCCCCTACGAGGGCAAACCACTGGAGGCAATCGTCGAACGCGAGCAGGTCATGACCGACGACGATCCGCCGGCCCGCCAGCGCGTCGAGGCCGGCCAGCAGTTCCTCCGGATCCTCTCCGAGGCCGGGTACACGGACAGCAACGGTGACGAGTACACACCGAGGGACTTCCCGGCGGAGTACCGCCTGGACGCGCCCGATGAAGCCCTCGAGTCGCCGGACCGCCGGTACGTCGACCTGATGGCCGACCGAACGCTCGACGGGACGGAGGTGGCGCGTGCGATCCAGTCGGCGGTTGATGACATCGACGCGCTCGTAGCGTCGAGTTCGGAGTCCGACGTGGCGTCGGGTGCGTTGCCACTCCCGAACGGAGGCTCGCGCACACGCACCTTCGAGGGGTGCATCGAGACGTACTACAACTGGTATGTCGACCTCTACGAGGAGCCGACCGGGCGGACGGGTACAGCCTGGGATCCGACGCGTCTCGAGTACCACTTTGCGGTCGCGACCGGCGACGCCGAAACCGAGAGCGTGCTGGAAGCCGACGAGTACCGTGGCGGCAATCTGGACTGGTACGCCTTCTCCGCTGTCGACGAGTCACTCGGCACGGCGACCACCGACCAGACGACGGAGTGGTCGAAGACGGTGCTCCCGAGTCAGATTACGTTCCCCGGGATGCCGGCGTCGCGGTGGTGGGAGCTAGAGGATACCGATGTCGACCTCACGAAGATGGTCGCTGAGGGGGCACCGCTGACGCGACTGATGCTCACCGAATACGCGACGGTGTTTGGCAATGACTGGTTTCGTATCCCGGTCGAATCATCTGTTGGCACACTGACCCGAGTGACCGATCTCACGGTGACCGACTCCTTTGGCGTCACACAGACCGCCACGAGCGCGACAGACGACGAGTGGCGGATGTTCATGCACGACCTCCCGAGCCACGACGAACCCGGCCTGTTCGTGCCGCCGACACTCGGCACCGCCTGGGCCGGTGACCCCGTCGAGGAGGTCACCTTCGCGCGCGACGAGTTGGCGAATCTCGTGTTTGCTATCGAGCGGATCATCGAGGGGCCGACCGGTCGGGCAGTCGACCGGACGGAGCTGGACCGACCGGCCGTCTCCGTCGAGAACGTCTTCGAAAACGATGACCCTGACGAGGAGTACCTCGTGCTCCGCAACACCGGGGAGGACAGGCTTCCAGTCGACGGCTACGTCGTCGAGGCCAACATCGGGGGGACGACGACGAAGCTACACAGATTCGGACAGTACACCCTCGGGCCCGACGAGACTGTCAGTATCTACACTGGCCGGGCCCGGCCAGACGAGGAGGGGGTGGTCGGTGCTGACGAACCGGACGCGGTGCTTGAACCGGCCGATTCGGTCTCGGTTCGTAACGGTGACGGTCGCCTCGTCCGGCGGAAACTGCTGACCGGGCCGTCTGATGCACTCGCGGACTACCGGCTGTCGACGGACGTGCCCGACTACTGGTTCCCGTTCACGGTCGAGCGTGGCCAGGAGTACCGCCTCAGGCAGTCGCTCCTGTTGGATGCGGATTCGCTTGGGCTGCCGGTCGAGGAGATACCGCGTCCGCTCGGCGAGATTCTGAACCCACCGGACGACTATCTGCCCGCCGGCGAGGAGGTCTACCAGTTGTACGACGAGGAGGTTACCCGGAGTGGGCAGACCGTGACCCGACAGTACGAGTTCGCGCGCTGGCTCGACGGCAGCAGCTATCTCTGGAGCAGCCGGGAGAGTCGCCCCGGGGACACCCAACTGGACAGCGGCCTGCGCTTTGACATCCTCGACGAGCGGGAGTGACCGGCCCCGCGCGGTGGCTGGAAGTCCGGCCCTGGAGACAGGCGCCACTGTGGAGGGGTGAGCGTTCCGTCCCTGACCCAGATACCACTGCGGTGAGGGGCAGGTCTTAATATCTCCCGTACCCAATCGTGGGTATGACCGATGACCCCGGCGATCACGAGTTCTCCGAGGGACAAGGATTCGACGATCCCTACGATCCCTTCGACATCGACCCGCCGGAGATGGATCCCGATCTCGACGCCGTCGACCCGGTCGACTCGCACGTGCTCACGGATGTGCTCGACGAGGGCAACGTCGGATCAGAAAACGTCGATGCAGAACAGTTACTCGAGGTCGGACTCGAGTACACCCGCATCAAGCGACACGAACAGGCAACCGAAGCCTTCGAGCGGGCGGCAAACTACGCCGAGACCGACCGGATCGAACAGGAGGCGCGGGTGAACAAGGGCGTCGCGCACGCGGAACTCGAGGAGTACGACGCCGCGATCGGCGCCTACAGGGAGGCACTCTCGATCGACGACGACTCCGAGCACGCGGCGACTGCCGAGACGAATCTGGCATACGCGCTCTGGGAGTTTGGCCGGACAGAGGAAGCCCTGAAACACGCAGAGCGAGCAGTCGAACTCGACCCGCGGTTTGGACAGGCGTGGTACAACCGCGGATTCTTTCTCAACGAACGCGGCCTCGCCGAGGACGCGGTCAACGCCTTCGACAACGCAATCCGCCTGGGGTACCGGAGCGCGGATCTACTCGAGGAGAAGGCGATCGCACTCGAACAGCTCGGCGAGGACGAACGCGCCGAGAAAGTCGCCGAGGAAGCCGAACAGATCCGGTCAGAGGGCGAACAGGAGTTGGTCGACACCGATCGCCTTCGGGAGTGACCATGTCGACACTGTTGCTCTCCGAGCGTGAAACCGGCAAAGGGTTACTGGTGTCTGTCTGCGACCCGGACGACCTCGGAGAGGAGTTCGAACGCGGTGAGGTCTCTCTGACCGTGGATCGGGAGTTCTACGACGGCGAGGAGGTCGACCCGGAGCGTGTCATCAGGAGCCTGGGGCGGTGCAGTGTGGCAAACATCGTGGGCACACGGGCGGTCGGACTCGCGGTCGAACACGGTTTCATCGCGGAGGAAAACGTCCTCGAGTTCGAGGGGACACGACACGCGCAGTTGCTCTGGCTGTGAGTGACGGGGACACGGTCCTGTCCACGACCGGAACGGATTGGTGTGACTGATATCGGCGGTGCCGTCGGTGGCTCGTGTTCTGACACGGCACAACCGCACCGGCGTGGCAGTAGGGGATTACAACAGCTGTCTGAGACTGTCGCAGCTTTGTCACCAGCACAAGCAGAATTTCCGTAAACCGAAATAATGTTCCCCGTTCGGGCCATGAGAGTAAGTAATGGCAACACCCGAATCCCAGCACGTAGACATTCC